>JBGCDW010000046.1:0-64563 GCA_045105775.1 Aureispira sp. | reverse complement strand
AATATAATAGAAAATTTTTACACTGCCTTTCAACAATTAGATGCCGACAAAATGGTCGCTTGTTATCATCCTGATGTTATCTTTTGGGATCCAGGGTTTGGGCATTTGCAAGGCAATGACGCGGGCGATATGTGGCGGATGCTTTGTGAGAATGCCCGAGATTTTGAATTAACCTTCTCAGATATAGAGCTACATGCTACACAGGGCAGCGCACATTGGGAGGCCAAATACACCTTTTCCAGAACAGGGCGCAAAGTACACAACAGCATTGATGCTACCTTTGAATTTCAAGATGGATTGATTATCAAACATAAGGATAATTTCAATTTGCGACGCTGGGCAGGACAAGCCTTAGGATTCAAGGGCTATTTGTTGGGAGGTACGTCGTTTTTTCAAAAGAAATTACAGACACAAACCAACCAATTATTAGCAAAATATCAGGCAGGTCCACAGGACGAAACGCAACAAGAAGAAGCGCAACAAGAAAAACCAGCATAGCATGTTAAAAATAGGGGTACTTGGCTTAGGGCATTTAGGCAATATTCATCTAAAATGCTTGTTGCAAATTCCGCAATACGAAGTTGTAGGGGTCTTTGATACCAACCCAAAAGCAGTAGCCAAAGCCGTAGAAAAATACCAAGTGCGAGCCTTTGATTCTGTTGAAGCCTTATTGGAGGCTGTAGATGTGGTGGATATTGTTACGCCAACGATTACGCATTTTGAATTGGCGCAACAAGTGGTCGCGGCTGGCAAACATTTTTTTATAGAGAAGCCCCTCACCCACACCCTAAAAGAAGCGGAAGCCCTTTGTGCCTTGGTAGAAACACAATCCTCTATCAAAGCACAAGTGGGACATGTAGAACGTTTCAATCCTGCTTTGCTCGCCATTGAAGATAAGGCCATCTCCCCTATGTTTGTAGAGGCGCATCGCTTGGCTTTGTTCAATCCGCGTGGTACCGATGTATCGGTAGTGCTGGATTTGATGATTCACGATTTGGACATCATTCTCAAGCTTATTCCGCACGAAGTGAAGGCTGTGCAAGCCAGTGGAGTCGCTTTGGTAAGCCCTTCGGCCGATATTGCCAATGCCCGCATCGAGTTTGTCAATGGTGCAGTGGTCAATATTACGGCCAGTCGAATTTCTATGAAAAATATGCGCAAGTTGAGAATTTTTCAGCCCGATGCCTATTTGAGTTTGGACTTTTTGAACAAACAAACAGAAGTAGTACGCCTGCATGAGCAATTGCCCCAAGAAGCCGAACAGTGTATGGAATTGGACACGGCACTTGGCAAACGCTATATTGAGCTGGACAGTCCAGCCGCCAAACCCAACAATGCCATCAAAATGGAATTGGAAACCTTTGCCGCTAGTATTCTTAATGATACCCCTCCCAAAGTGGGCTTAGAAGATGGCCTCAAAGCCTTGCGCTTGGCGTATTGGATCATGGAAGAAATTGAAGCCCATCAAAAACGCTTGCAATCCTAACAAATTTAGTCGAACGGTGTTAAATATCTTGATTGCTTTTTTGTTTCTTTGCGACAAGCTTTGAACATCTAATTTTTTTCGTGGGCGCGATACGATTGCGCCCTACTCAATCTTTATCGTTATGACTATGAAACACTTAATAGCACCTTCTATTTTGGCGGCAGATTTTGCGCATATGGGACGCGATATGCAAATGCTACATGAAAGTGAAGCAGACTGGATACATGTGGATGTAATGGACGGGCGTTTTGTGCCCAATATTTCTTTTGGTTTTCCTGTGCTAAGAGCCATTAAGCCATTGACAGACAAAATAATGGATTGTCATCTAATGATAGAGCATCCCGAGCAGCACATAGAAGAATTTGCAAAAGCTGGAGCAGATATTATTACCGTTCATTATGAGGCTTGTAACCACTTGCATCGCGTTATGCAACAAATCAAAGCGACAGGAGCCAAAGCAGGGGTAGCCCTCAACCCACACAGCAGAGTAGATTTACTCTTTGATATTTTGGAGGATATTGATTTGGTGTGTTTAATGTCTGTGAATCCTGGTTATGGAGGACAAAAATTCATTTATTCTACCTTGCAAAAAGTACGCGATCTGAAGGAAGAGATTACGAAACGTAATTTAAGTACCAAAATTGAAATTGACGGAGGGGTGGGCTTGCAAAATGCAGAAGTACTCTTGCAGGCGGGTGCCGATGTACTGGTAGCAGGCTCGGCTGTATTCAAAGCAGAAGACCCAAAAGACATGATTCATCGCCTCAAACAAGTTGGCATAGAAAAAATACTATAAACTATAATGGTTATCCCGAATAGAATTTATGAAAAGAGAGCTGTTCTGATTTTTATCTTTAACAAAGAAGCGAAAACGTACATCCTCGGAGAGGCTGTGCGTCTTTCGATGATGCAGATAAAGGAAAAAATGCTACAGCGAACCATACAACTTTATTCGTGATAACCATTTATAGTCTTAGAATAGTTAAAGTGGTACGTTTCTCCAACCTATTGACTTGTTGATATAGTTTTATTAGTAGGGCGCAATGTTTGTTGTGCCCTACTATTGCTGTTATTCTATCACCAATCTGATATAGCCTATGTCTTTCAAAGTTCTTACTATTCTTTTGTTATTAATAATAAGTGGAAATTGCACCCACAGTTATGCCAATTTGGTGTATTCCAATACCCCCTCCACTACCAATAATACCGCTCCTCCTCCTGCCAAGAAAAAGAAGGCAAAAAAACGAAAAAAGAAGCAAAAGTATCATTCAGCCTTCCGCTTCAAAAGAAATAGAACATCTTTGACAACAAAAGAAGCTTTAAACAGCGGCATGAGTTCGATAATATTGGGCTTGCTCGCCTTGCTAATTATTCTTTTGATAGCTCCTGCACTTTTTATTATTGGAGGTCTAACAGGGGGAATAGGATGGTTTATTGCAGGGTCTATTATTGCTCTTATTTGGATAACACTAGGTGCTGTATTTGGATTTATATCCTATGGTTCAGGAATTATTGCAGGTGTTGCCTTTGTGCTAGGAATGGGAATTTTATTAGTTCACTTGTTAGGCTTTTTGAGTTTATTTATTTGGGCATTAGTGGCCAATCTTTCTTTATTACTTATATTCAGTATAATTTGGGGCGGATTAGCCCTACTGGGTCTCATAGGAATCTTTGTTTTTATAGCAATTATGACTTCCTAAACACGCGCTCTATTATCAACAGCACTAAAAAGAATATTTATACATGAAAATCGTTTTTATGGGGACAGCAGAGTTTGCCGTTCCGACCTTAGAACTCTTATTAGAAGAAGGTTATAACATTGTGGGCGTGATTACTGCTACTGACAAATGGGGCGGGCGCGGCAACAAAAAGCTGCTACAATCTGCTGTCAAAAAATTTGCTGTAGAAAAAGGCTTAAATATTTTACAACCCAAAAACCTCAAAGCCGCCTCTTTTCAGGAAGAACTGCGTGCCTTGGAAGCCGACTTACAAGTAGTGGTCGCCTTTAGGATGTTGCCTGAAAGTGTTTGGAATATGCCTCCACAGGGTACGATGAATATACATGGTTCGCTCCTGCCCAAATACCGTGGTGCAGCCCCTATTCATTGGGCGGTTATCAATGGAGAAACAGAAACAGGTGTGAGTAGCTTTCAGCTCAAACATGAAATTGATACAGGCGATATTCTGTTCCAATCCAGCACGCCCATAGGCGAAAATGAAACCACAGGGGACGTGTACGAACGCTTGATGCATCTGGGTGCTCAACTGGCACTCAAAAGTGTTCGTGCCGTGGAAGCAGGTACCGCCCAGTCTACGCCACAAGTAGACGCTGCTATGAGCCATGCCCCCAAAGTCTTTCACGATGGTTGCAAAATCAATTTTGACCAACGTACGGCTCAAGTCCACAACTTTATTCGCGGCATGAGCCCTGTCCCTACAGCTTGGACACTGTTGGATGGTACCAAACTCAAAATTTTTCGCAGTCAAAAAGAATTGGTCACGCACGAATATCCTGTAGGAAGTATTCACAGCGATGGCAAACGCTACCTCAAAATTGCTACGCAAGATGGTTTTGTGCAGCTTTTGGATGTCCAATTGACCAAGCGCAAACGCATGGATGTTAAAAGTTTCCTAAATGGGTATCAAATTGATAATAATCAGGTAGAATAATGCTGTTAGCATCCAATAACGTCTCGTCTTTGGCGTTTTAGTAAGACCAACAAAGAATATATTGTATTGAATTTCTTACTCCAAACAATTACTTTTTATCCATATAAATACAACAGGCTATTACAGGTGAGTCTGGCTGCCAATAGTGTTAAAAAAAAGTAAATCCATTAGCATAATAGAACGGAAGATGTATCTTTGAGGTTTAATTAATGCTTCTTCTACAAGAAGCATCTTTCTAAAAAATACCTTTAGGAGTACTTCTACTTCTGTGAATTAGTTGTATATTTTCTATTGAAAATTACTTCCCGAGGGTATATTTTAATGTAATACTTCGTGTACCAGTTAACGATGCGTAGGCGTTCATTTGCAACTCATTTTTCACCTTTAACTACAAACAAAACCTTGCATCCAACTGATTACCAACTAGATGTATTTTCATCTTGAAGTATGATTAACAAAAAAACTATGTTGAAAGTAATAGGATTAATGGTAGTAATTGCGAGTCTGTTAGCTTGTTTTCAATCCCAATGGGTAGAGGGCTTACTAGAGGATTCGCCAGCGAACATATCCGAAAAAGTGCTCCAATCCTCTAACCGAGGAAACGAAAACGAAGAAGAAACGGTGTATGCAGCAGGCTACAGTAAAACAGATTTTGGCGAGGCATTTACCGCTCCCAACGAAGGTAAGTTTGCAGTAGAAGAAGAAATGCAGCCTACAGGTGTTTGGGAAGACTTGCTAAAGTTGAAATTTAAAATTTCATTTGATGAAGCGGTAGATGATGTGGTTTTTAGACCTAAGTTCACAGAACTTATTCGAAGCTATGAAGGGCAAATAATTGAAGTAGAAGGATTTATCATTCCTCATAACATTGCAGCAGACGCAATGGGAGATGTAAATGATCAGGGCGATAAGTTTATGTTTTCTGCTTTTCCTCTAGCCTCTTGCTTTTTCTGTGGAGGAGCTGGCAGCGAATCTGTTATGGAAGCATTCCCCAAAGATCCCATCAACTATACGACTAAAAAAATCACGGTTCGCGGCCGCTTAAAGTTGAATGATGAGGATTTGATGAAACTGCCTTATATTATTGAAGATGTAACATTGGTTATGAATTAGTAATACTTTTTTGTGTTGACAAAATAATTACTTTATTACTGCACAAAATATTATATTAAGCCCGTCATTTCTTATTGTATAGAAATGACGGGCTTTTGTATTACCCTACTTTGTAGATGAATTCAACAAACAATGAAAATTTCCTTTTATAAATACCAAGGTACAGGAAATGATTTTGTACTCTTGGACAATAGAGATGAGCGTTATAATACCCTTTCTACGCCTCAAATTGCTTGGTTGTGTGATCGCAGATTTGGAGTGGGTGCCGATGGGTTGATGCTGCTGCAAGAAAAAGAAGGGTTTGATTTTGAAATGGTTTATTTTAATGCCGATGGGCAGCCTAGTAGCATGTGTGGCAATGGTGGACGCTGTTTGGTGGCTTTTGCTCATTTTTTGGGTATGCTGCCTGCTTCCAATGCCTACTTTTTGGCAGTAGATGGGCCACATGAAGCACAAGTAGTGGCTCCTGATTATATCGAACTAAAAATGAGTACGGTAAATACTGTCAACTATGGGCAGTCTGCTTTATTTTTGGATACGGGCTCGCCCCATTACTTGGAATTTGTGGATCAATTGGACGGTGTAGATGTGTACGAACAAGGCCGTGCTATTCGTTACAGCTCCCCCTATAAGGCAGAAGGCACCAATGTCAATTTTATAGAAATAAAAGCCCCCAATCAGCTTTATGTCGCCACTTATGAGCGTGGTGTAGAAGCAGAAACCTTATCTTGTGGCACAGGGGTAACGGCTGCCGCATTGGCGTATCATCTTTCTCATAATAACAACAACAATCCTAACTCGGTCGATATACAGACCAAAGGCGGAAACTTGGTCATTCGCTATCAACAAGAAAAAGAGCAATTTATCAATATTTGGCTTTGTGGGCCTGCTGAACAAGTTTTTCAGGGACAACTCCAACTTCCAATCATTTAATTTATCTCCACCTTAATTCCATTTTATTTATGCCTGCAACCTTACTTCGTATTCATCCCGTAAACCCAGAGGGACGCAAAATCAAACAAGCTCTGGAGATTATCCAAAAGGGAGGTGTTATTATTTATCCTACCGATACTATTTATGGTTTGGGCTGTGATATTACCAATAACAAGGCCGTAGAACGTATTTGTAGAATAAAGGGTGTGAAGCCCAGCAAAGCCAATTTTTCGTTTATTTGTCCCGATTTGAGCAATATTGCCTTTTATACCAAGCCATTTAGCAGCAATATTTACAAAGTTATGCGTAAGAACTTGCCTGGCCCGTTCACGTTTATTCTCAAAGCAAGCAATCAAGTACCCAAAATGCTCAAGAACAATCGAAAGCAAGTGGGAATCAGGGTGCCTAACAGTCCTATTGTGAGCCATTTGTTAGAGCAATTAGAGTATCCGATTATGTCTACCTCTATCTCTATGCCCGATGATATTACTCCTTATCCAACCGATCCTGAAGAAATTTACGAACAGTACAAGCATCAAGTAGATTTGATTATTGATGGTGGTTTTGGTGGCAACCAGCCTTCTACTGTAGTAGACTGCACAGACAATACACCTATACTTATTAGAGAGGGATTAGGTGTTTTGGAAGAATAAAAAATAAATCGTCATAATCATGAAAAACACATTGTTAATTCTTGCAGGGTTGCTGGGTATATTAGCCGTTGTATTGGGTGCTTTTGGCGCACATGCCCTAAAGCCCCAACTCAGTGCGGCACAATTATCGACTTACCAAACAGGTATTCAGTATCATTTTTATCATTTAATTGGGATATTGGCTTGTGTGGGCTTGAGTGAAGGTAAGCATGCAGGTGCTTGGCTGCATCGAGCAGGATTCCTTTTTGTATTGGGTATTTTATGCTTTTCGGGTTCCATTTATTTGTTGGCTTGCAAAGATTTATTGGGCTTGGCCGAATGGACCAAAATCATAGGCCCTATTACGCCCATTGGAGGCGTGTTTTTTATGTTGGGTTGGAGCTGTGTTCTCATACATGGCACCCGCCAAACCTTCTAATCCTTTTATTACCGTGCATTTTCTTTTTTAATTATGAATACTATAGAAAAATCCTATCAAGATTACGTACAACACTTGCAAAAAGTACAAGATGTCAACAGTGCCTTATCACTTTTGCACTGGGACAATGAAGTGAATGGAGCAAAAAAAGGCGCGGCTCTACGCGGCCAACAAATTGCCACCTTAGCTGGTTTGGCACATGAATATGCTACCGATCCCCAATTAGGTGCTTTGCTCAACCAATTACAACAACAAACAGCACAACTGGACGACCAACAAGCGGCCAATGTTGCCTTGAGCCTAAAAGAATACAATCGCTCGGCCAAATTGCCAACAAGTTTTGTCCGTGATTTTTCTAGTGCCAAAACCAAAGCTTATCAAGCTTGGATTGCCGCCCGCGAAGCCAATGATTTTGGGATTTATAAAGATGCCTTGAACGAGGTTATTCAATTGCTCCACCAAAAAGTAGAATACTTGGGGTATGAGGAGCATCCTTACAATACACTACTAGATGAATACGAACGTGGCGCAACGGTCAAGCAACTCGATCAACTGTTCAGAGATGTCAAAGAGCAATTGGTTCCCTTTGCCCTAGCTATCAAAGAGCAAGGCACGGCAAGTAACGCCGCATTCTTGAGCCAACCTTATGAGGAAGACCAACAATGGCAACTAGGTTTGGACTTGCTTGCTCAAATGGGCTTTGATTTTGAGGCGGGCCGCCAAGATCGTTCTGAGCACCCCTTTACCATGAGCTTATCGCCCAATGATGTGCGCGTCACCACGCGCATTGATGCGAATAATCCTATGGATATGATTGGCAGTTGTATTCACGAAGGGGGGCACGCGCTGTATGAAATGGGCTTGCCAGCCGAACAATATGGTTTGCCTTTGGGCATGGCGACTTCATTGGGTATTCACGAATCACAATCGCGTCTTTGGGAAAACCATGTAGGATTGAGCAAGGCGTATTGGCAAGCCAATTTGGAGCGTTTTAGCAATTATTTTCCAGAACAATTACAAGACATTGATTTAATGACCTTTTACAAAGGTATTAATCAAGTTACTCCTAATTTTATCCGTACTACAGCCGATGAATTGCACTATCATTTGCATGTATTGGTGCGTTATGAAATTGAGAAAGGTTTGATGGAAAAAACCTACCAGGTAGAAGATTTGGAAACGATTTGGAATGAGAAATACAAATTGTATTTAGGGGTTGAGGTGCCTGATGCCAAACGAGGAGTGTTGCAGGATATTCACTGGGCAGAAGGATTGTTTGGTTACTTCCCTACCTATTCCTTGGGTAGTTTTTATGCGGCACAGTTTTATGCGCAAGCCAAAAAGGATATTCCTGCATTGGAGCAACAAATTGAACAAGGGGATTGCACGAATTTATTGGCTTGGTTGAGAACACATATTCATCAATATGGACAATATTATACTTCTGAAGAGTTGTGCCAATTGGCAACAGGCAAAGGCTTGGATTTGAGCTTTTTTATGGCATATATGCGTGAAAAATATCAGGAGGTTTATGATTTGAATCTTTAATTAAATATTATGCTAAACGTATTGCACACCGCAGATTGGCATTTAGGCCAAAAACTCTTTCATAAAACTAGGAAGGAGGAACATAAGGCAGCACTAGATTGGTTGTTGGAATTGGTCGTACAGCAAAACATTGAACTCTTAATTATAGCAGGCGATATTTTTGACACCGACAATCCGCCCAATTATGCCCGTCAAATGTATTATGACTTTCTGCAACAACTCCAAACGACTCCTTGCCAATCCGTAGTAGTCGTAGCAGGCAACCATGACTCGGCCAATATGCTGGATGCTACCAAAAAACTGCTGGGTAATTTGTCTGTTTTTGTGGTGGGTAATATTCCTGAAGATAGAACGGAACAAATCATTCCTATTCGACACCCCAAAACGGGCGTTTTGCAGGCTGTTGTGGCGGCTGTGCCTTATTTGAGAGATCGAGATGTACGCCAAAGTGTAGCGGGCGAAGATTATGACCGAGGTATAGAACGGCTCAAGGCTGGTATTCACCAACATTATGAAGAAATAGCAAAGGCAATAGCTCCTTATGCCACCGAAAATGTTCCGTTGATGGTGACGGGGCATCTTTATGCGGCTGGTGGAGAGCGTGGTGAACGCCCTGATATTATCCATATTGGCCATGCAGATGTAATCAGTACCCATAGTTTCTCTAAGGTGTTTGATTATGTAGCATTGGGTCACTTGCATCGGCCACAACAATTGGACAAGCCTCGCCCTATTTGGTATTCGGGTTCCTTGATTCCCTTAGATTTTAGCGAACTAAATTACAGTCAATCTGTTCGTATAATAGAATTTGGGGGCAAAAAAATAGCAAAAAGCCGAAATGTCCCCGTACCTTTGATACGTAAATTGCGTACTTTTAAGGGATCAGTAGAAAAAATCAAAAACGATTTACATAATCTTTCTCCTAGTGCTGGGTTGGACACTTGGCTGCGCCTAGAAATTGAAACAGATATACAGTTGCCACATTTGCAAGAAGAATTGGAAGAAATTTTGGCTGATAAACCAGCCGAGATTATGCAATTGAAACTCTTAAGTACGGCTGTGCGTTCTATAGATACGACTGCTTACCAACAATTGCAGAGTTTGGACGATTTGGAGGCTATTGATGTGTTCAGGTTGGCAGCCCAACAAGGAGGTGCATTGGAGGAGGAAGCCCTTCAACAACTGGAAAATAGTTTTAAAGAACTGTTGAGTTGGATGCAAGAACGTCCTAAAGAATAGACCAAAACAAACTTAATTATATGCCTTTATTCAGAAAAAAAAATCCAAAGAAAGTAGTATCTAAGCAAGAAGACGAAGTTTCTAAAAGTCTTTTCTATCGAATCTTTGTCAAACGTGCTTATGCTCTTCTGAGCAAGCCTTTGGCCTTGTTTCAATTGGTAAAAAATAGTGTTTCCCATTTCAGAAAGTACGATTCTATCCAAGAGTTTGCTTCAGATGTTAAAGAACAATTTGAACGTATTACACGCTTGGTGCGCGCTTATGCCAAAGGTGAATATAGGGGGGTCTCTACAGCCAATATTGTATTGAGTATTGCCGCCTTATTGTATGTCTTGTCTCCTTTAGATTTGATTCCTGATTTTATTGCTGGAGGAATGCTAGATGATATTGCACTCTTGACTTGGTTGTATAAGAATGTGGAAGAAGAAATGGAGCAATTCTTACAATGGGAGGAGGAACATAAATTAATACAAGTTCCTGTAGATCCTATAGAAGACTCTAAAGCTTAAGCTCTACACTATTGAAACGTTATTTCTTTCATATAGCCTATGATGGTTCTCATTACCACGGTTGGCAACGCCAAGTGGGCTTTCGCTCTGTGCAACAAGTCATAGAAGATAGTTTGGCCAAAATTCTACATCTACCACAAGTCACTATTTTGGGCTGTGGTAGAACCGATGCAGGAGTACATGCCAGCCAGTATTTTTTTCATGCTGATTTTGCACAGCCTCTAAGAGCAGATTTACTCTTTATTCTCAACAAAACCTTACCTGCCGATATTGCTGTGTTTGCTATTTTGCCTACAACTGATAATTTACACGCTCGTTTTAGTGCCCAAGCAAGAAGCTATGATTACTTCATCAATTTGGTCAAAGATCCTTTTCTAAAGAGCCAGAGTGCTTGGTATAGCCTCCAAGAGTTGGATTTAGAAGCCATGCAAGCAGCAGTAGCCCTACTAGCCCAGCATGATGATTATGCGGCCTTCTGCCGCCAACCAGAGCTACACAACACTACGATCTGTCGCGTACAGCGAGCAGCCTTGTACACTGCCCATAAAGGCACCCGTTTGCGCTTCCACATTACGGCCAATCGTTTTCTGCGCGGACAAATCAGGATTCTAGTCCGTAAATTAATGGACATAGGAACAGGGAAATTTTCTGTGGATGCATTTGCTCAGGCACTCCATACGGGGCAACGCCCTCCTACTATTTTTCCTGCCCCTCCACAGGGCTTATTTTTGTCCAAAGTCGTCTACTCTGGGCTAAATTTGGACAATATATCTACCTTAGAAGATGAAAATTGGACACTGCTGAAGTAGCTGTTTATCCAAGTATTCCTAATAGCTGTTGATATAATTTTGATAGCTTTTTTGTTTCTTTACAACAAGCTTTCAAAACATCCTTTTTTTTCGGGAGCACAATGTGATTGTGCTCTACTCAATCTTTTTTCAATGATTTTATTCTTGAGAACTAGTATTTTAATACTAATTAGTAGTTTATTTTTGTGTCCAAGCAGCACGGCTCAATTGCCCGCCCCCTTTCAAATTGGAACAGAAAGAGTGGTCAAAATTCAGGAACTGCCCGATAGTGCGTATTTCTTATTGGAAGATAGTAGTTATATGGATTTGGGTGCTTTTTACAAACAGGTCATTGTCTTTTTTATTCCTATTTGGAATTATGAGATAGCATGGTGTGGTTATGTAGGCAATGACCAGCAATTGCTCACCTTAGATAGTGCTTCCTTAGAAGCTGTTATAGCAGAAGCAGGTATTTCTATTGCCCCAGCACCTAGCCTTCCTTTCTGGACTGTAGCAGAGGGAAAATTGCTCTTATTGATAATTATTCTAGGAAGTTTTGGCAGTGGGTATTGGTGGCAAAAACAACGCGAAAAATCACCTAAAAACCTTGAGGAAGTTATAGAGATTGTTTCTTCTATTGATACAGGAGAGGAGGAGGAAGTCTAAAATAAAAAAAGCTTTTTGACCTACAGTAGATCAAAAAGCTTTTAATACTTCTAATGGAAACTTATTTATTCTTGAGAAAGTAAATGTTTCATATCACTTACTTTTTCTACACGTGTAAATTCTAGACCATCTTTTGCACTTTTCTTCAGATGTTCCCCTTTACTGGTGTAAAAATGGAACCACATTAAGTATTGGTCATCACTCAATTCAAAAGATAAATCCACATAACGGGCAGCTCCTTGAGCAGTTAACATTTCACAAGTAAACTCTTCTGGTGGTACCGTTCTGTAAGTACCAGGTTTGTCTTCTTGGTGTGCAATAACCAAATCACAACCATCTCCACGCACCAAATCTTCTCTAATATCTGTATCTGGGAATTTGTCAAACTTCCACGCGTTGATGTATTTTTCAGGATTTTTGATGTAATACACTTCCATTACAAAAGAATCACGAGATATTTGTACATATTGCTCAATACGCTGATCAATTGGAAATTCTATTAATTCAGGAGAAAAGAATTCTAGATATACCCAAAATTCATTGGGACGATCTTGAAAAATTGGCATTACAATAAACTCTTGCCACGGCTCAAAAGTAGTCCCCGCCTCTACTTGCTTTTTGTTGCTAAAGTGTCCAATAATTTGATATTTAAACCGATCAAATTTATTGTAAATTTCTGATATTTCTTTAGCTGATTTAATATCCTTGAGATAGGGTAAAATATATTTCTTATTCTTACGTTTTTTGCCACGTTGAGCTTGAACATTAGTGGTACTTAAACAAAATACAGCTAATAAGCCTAAAACCCAATATTGAATTCGAAAACCTGTTACGGATAAGGGAGTTTGTTTATAATTGTTCATAGTATTAGTGTTTATTGTAATTGTGGTAGAGATTTTCATAAAATTTAGTTGAGGAATTCTTTTATGAAAACTAGTATTACTATAACTGTGCCAGCTATCTAAAGTAATGCTTCTAAATCTAGCGGTTGTGATTTCCAGCTCTCAAGTAGTATCTCTGCTAACTGTTTACTAAATTTATGTAAACGCCTCATTTCCATAGGACTCGCAAATCTCATATCCTTAAGAATAAGCAGCATAGCACCATTGGATTCTAGTTGATAATAAGGATTATCACTGAGGTATTCAATTAGTTCATCATTAAAAAACTTCCTAATCCCTTCTCTATCGGGGCCTTGCAGAGAAAACTTGTTAGAAAAAACAGGGTGTTTGTCAAAATTTATGTCCTCTGATTGTAAGGTTAACTTGACTCCTATACGGTCAGCCAAAACTTCTTCTTGTAGTACAAAATTTGGTGCATTAAACGGCAGGTGCAATATAGAAATGCTTGTATGTATACCTTTGTTTGAAAATAGTTGACTTGCTCTAAAAGTGATATCACAAGTCTCCCACTCAAAAAACATTTTGTAATTTCCTTTGGCTGTATTGATCGTATATTCAATTCCTCTGCCTTTAAACAACTCAAAATCTTTGAGTTGGTTGAAATCCCAGCGCACTTCTGGCCAGAAATTGCCATCATTTTCTTCTGTTAATTCTTTGAGGCCACGCTGACGCTGGTTGAGCTGAGGCTTCTTATCTGCTGGCAAAATCCTAGTAGCATTGGGATGTCTAGAAGTAGCATCATGCGCCCCCAAACCTACAATTTCGAAGGTAATTTCTGATAAGTCATACCTTGGAGCGTCATCTTGTAAATATTCTAAAACGGTGTAATCTGCTAGACGAGTATGCGACATATCTACAATGACGTGCTTTTCAGTTTGGGCACTTTGTCGCAATGTTTTTTTCAAAATGGGAATATTAACAAAATTAATAATTCCCTTCAAACGTATGTATTTCTCGTGTGTATTTTCATTTCTATCACTCTCAATAGAAGGATTAAACAAGTAATGGAAAAATTGTTTGCGTGTTAAGTTAGACTTTACAAAATGGGTAAAGAGTGTGGTAACAAATCCTACAAATAACCCTGCTAATAATCCATACACTAAGGTCGCCAGTAAGGTCGTCAAGAAAATCAAAAATTGATCGTCTCCTTTCTTGTAAGTAGACACCCATACCTGTGGCTTGGCCATGGTATAACCAGTATACACCAATAAAACAGCTAGTGCAGACAAAGGGATAACTCGAATAATGTCATCTAATAAAACAATCAGTAAAGCTAAAATAATTCCATAGTAAAAATTTGCCCACTTTGTCTTAGCACCATTGTACACTGGAATAGCCGTGATAACAGGCAAACCGCCAATAGATCCTGCAATAACAGAACAAAGTCCAGCAGCAAATAATTCTTTGTTGAGATTACTGTGTCTCTTAAGTGGATCAATTCGATCTACCACTTTGGCACTCACAAGTGTCTCAATGGTTGAAATCACTAAAATACTCAAAGAAACAATCCAGAAATTGAGTTGTGTTGCTTTGCTAAAATCAGGAAAAACCCAATAGCTCTTGAAACTAGTAGGTATATCGACCAAATATTCGGGTGCTACCAAAATAGCAGAATCAAATATAGAAACGTAATGCGTTTCAAAAAAGTCAAAGTAATATACAGTAGGAATACTAAACAATATTACCCAAATAGGGGCAGGTATACTTACAAGTGCTTTGATTTTCAACTTATTGTGCAAAACCATAACCAATACGGCTATGAACCCAATACCCGCCACAATAGGATTGAGTTTGGTAAAGCTTGAGGGAATACTTCCCAAACTTTCAAAGGCGTTGTCATAATCAATAGTAACACCCAAAATCGTGTGAAATTGTGTGCCAATAATCATTAAACCTACAGCCGCCAACATACCGCTAATGGATGCAGAAGGTGCCCTGTCTATGATTTCTCCAAAACGAAAAATCCCAAGTATCATTTGCCCTACTCCTGCCACAATCGTTGCAGCTAGTAGATAATTAAACCCTGACATTACGGCTCCATCGCTCAATACAATGCCCCCAGCCAACATCACTCCCACTAGTCCTGCCGATGGGCCATTGATGGTCACATGGCTCCCTCTAAAGAAGCTGGCAACAATACCCCCAACTATTGCCGATATAACACCTGCAATAGGGGTGGTGCCAGAGGCAACTCCTATTCCTAAAGCTATAGGAAGTACGACCAGGGCCAAGCCAAAGGCGGCAGTCATATCATCCTTAAAATAGCGTTTTATGTCGGTAATGTTTGTTGTCATGTCTGTATGCATAATCTCTTGTAAAGGCTGTATATTTCTTTCCAAAGAACCTTTAAAAAGTATAGTATTCGTTGTTTGAGACCTAATACAGTTGCTCGAATTTAAGCATTAAGTCTTTATAATTTAGCTGTTTCAATAACTTTTTATTGATTTTGTCTAAAATTTTATTTTCAATAATCAAAAAAATGATTATGGGCCGTTTATTGTATTTTGTTCTTTATCATAGAAGTAACATTCACATTTGCTTGTCGTTTGTAATTGTAGTCATCCATTAGACGTTTTACAATTAAAATTCCCAATCCTCCTATCTCGCGTTCTTCCAAAGGCATCAATAGGTCGGGTTCGGGCGCATTGAATGGATTGAATGGTACTCCCTCATCTGTTAGGCACAACGTTAGTTTACCAGTCGTAAACAACTCTAGAGTAATATCAATTACATGTTCTTTGCCATCAGGAAAGCTGTATTTAACTATATTCGATAAGAGTTCATCCAATACAATATTAACCTTAAGCATCAAGTTATTAGGTATAGAATGAGCCTCTGCAAACTCTTCGAAGGCATCAATAGCACGTTGTACTTCTTCTAGAGTATTTTTAATTATAATTTGCTTAGAATGAATATCAGACATAGCTCTTTTTATTTTAATTGAATACATAAAGCAGTTAGGTCGTCGAACTGCTCTTCTCCTCTTTCGAACATCAAAATGTTCATAAACATACGTTCTACAATCTCTTTAGGACTTTTAAATGGTAGTTCTAAAGCTTGTTGCAAACGTTCTTCTGAGAATAACTCATTGGCACTATTATGCGCTTCTGTAATACCGTCCGTATAAGCAAAAATCACATCGCCTTTGGTTAATTGCACAGTCGTTTCTCCGTATTCTATTCCTTCCATCGCAGCAACAACAGGCCCATGTAAATCCGATAATTTTAATAAAGTTGCATCTTTATGACGAATAAAGGTAGGGTTGTGCCCTGCATTACTATACACTAATGTCTGCTCTTTGGTGTCCAATACAGCCATAAAAACAGTGACAAACATATAATCAGGATTCTCTGCTGCCATTTGGTTATTGACATGTGTAAGAATGCTTGCAGGAGAGCTATCAGAAGCAGCTCTTGACTTGAGTAGTGCTTTGCAAATAGCCATCATAAAACCTGCTGCAACTCCTTTGCCTGATACATCGCCTACTACAAATCCTAGTTTATGGTCATCAACCCAGTAATAATCATAAAAATCTCCTCCTACTTCTCGTGCAGGAATCAATTTTGCGTAGAAATTAATATTTTCTTTTGCAGCAATAGAAGGCTGTCCGTCTGGAATCATACGCAGCTGAATATCCTTGGCCAGATTCAGCTCGATTTCCATACGTTTATTTTCCTCTTTCAATGCCTTTAGCCGAATAGCTTGTTGATCTACTCCTTCTTTCATTATATTATTATTAGTACTTCTTTCTGAATATAGGACATTCCTAATTTAAACCGCCAAGGCTTCTTCTAAAGAAGATTTTACAATTAAAATTTGGCTAAAGCCTGAGATGTCTAAAATTTCTTGTACTACCTCATTAGCATTACAAATTACAAATTTTCCTTTGGAGGCTTTTAGTTTTTTGGCTGTTCCCAAGAACACACGCAAACCAGCACTACTCACAAAAGTTGTCTGCTGTAAATCAAAGATAATTTGGTTGTGCTTACCCAAGTAGCGATTGACATCTGTTTCTACTTTGGGTGCTGTTCCAGTATCCAATTGCCCAATAAAGTCAATCACTAATTTTTCGTTGTGTTCAGTAGCAACTAATTCCATGTTTTTATTTATTTAGATTCGGCTTTATAAGCCAAGTTTTTAGTATATATTCTATTTGTTGGACAATGTATATTAAACATATCACGTAATGTTTCTGGGATCATATCATAAAACCCAATAATTAGGTAACCATCGTCTTCTAAGGCATTATAAATCTTCGTTAGAACCTTTTCTTTTAATAATTGATCAAAATAGATCATAACATTTCTACAAAAAATTAATTTGTATTGTCCTAAAGCGGGTTCTTGAACTAAATTATGTCGTTTAAATTGAACCTTGCTATTCATTGGTTCAGTAATATAAAACTCTTCTTCTTGCTTCAAAAAATAACGGCTCATTTTTTCATTAGGAGCATAGCGAAAAAAAGAGCGTTCGCAAGCAGGCCAAAGTATATTACTGTATGCTCCTCGTTTAGCGATTGCAAGAGCTTTATTGCTCAAATCAGTAGCTATTAGTTCTGATCGATTTAGTAATCCCATCTGTTTCAATACAATAGCTAAACTGTACGGTTCTTCTCCTGTAGAACAGCCAGCATGCCATATCTTGATTTTGGAATCTAATATAAATTTAGGTAATAAATCTTTTCGTAAAAATTTCCATAAAGAGGTGTTGCGAAAAAATTCTGTTAGATTAACTAATAATTCATCAACGTATTGTACAATCAGTTCTTTATCATAAAGCATGGCCGACCACAAGCCAAACATAGATTCTAATTGGTACTTATTGATTAGGCGAACCAATCCACGTTTCAAGGATTTGGGTTCATAATTAGTGAAGTCCATCCCAAAGCGTGTCTTTACAGCAAGCGTAAAAGAATGTAGCTCATAATTGCTAATCGTTAATCGTGGTGGTAATTTAGTCATCATTCTGTTTGGGAAGTACAATCAAGGAAGTGGGGTTTAATTACTCAATTTTCGTATATCTAAAATAAAGGGTTCTTTCATAAACCATAAAAAAGCAGGGCTAAAAGAATCCTCGTTTGCTTTCAATTCGGCATTAAAAGTCAATACATGCACGCCTTCCTTTAGGCGGTCTCCTACAAAATCTTGAAACCCTTTTTCTGAAAGACGGCGCAATTTGGGAACATCCCCATGCATTTTTCGTCCAAGTAGATTAGAAAACTGTGTAATTACTGCTGCGGCTATAATATTATCTACCTCCAACAGAATTGCTTCTCTCATTGTAGCAGCCATGGCTTCATTTGCCAGCACCTCTGGTGGTAAAGCTTTGTTCTGTAACAAATGAGCTTCTTCCTTAGAAAATATTAAACAACAAAACCCTTCTACCTCTCCAACCAAATCAGTTGTTAATAAACAGGCATCGTCTCCTTTGAGCACTGGTACAGGCCCCTGGCTTTCTAGTACTAAATCACTTACATCCATTTGTACTACAGCCATTGGCTGTTTCATAAAGAATGATAAGGCTTCGGCTGCATGTTGTAAACCGTTATATACGACTTCTTTGGTTGTTTGTAATTCTTTATTGTTTAGCATCTTATATATCTTTTAAAGGCATCTTAATGAATACCTAAATTTTAATTGGTCTCCTATATTTTAGACAACCCTAAGCGTTTTTCCTTGAATAAATGTGCCATAATACGTGCTATATCCAATACTAGACACATTTTTCCCGTTCCCAGAATAGTGGTACCACTAAAAAGTGCCACATTGTGAATAGGAGGCGGTAGTTGTTTTTCTACAATTTCTTTTTGTTGTAATAATTTATCTACTACTAGACCTACAAATCGATGATTGTAGCTTACAATTACTAATTCTAAAACTGCATCGTCTTTTACCTTATTATAATGCGTAAAAAACGCTCCTTTTTTGTCAATGTCTTTCATAGATTCCATAGCAAACAAATCTGCTAGAAATACCACTGAAATAACTTTATTAAGATAGCGCGCAACTAAGCCCGTATTAATTTTATGTATTTCCGCTTTGGCGATAGACGTAACAGCCTCTGTATACGCCAATGGAATTGCAAATTCCTGTGCATGGAGTTCAAACAGCAAGGCTGGTTTTACGGCCATTGAAGCAGGCAAGGACATGATAAAAGTACTTCCTTTGCCAAGTACCGACTCTATGTTAATTTTTCCACCAATTGCTTCTACTCCCATTCTCACTACATCCAATCCTACTCCACGTCCCGAAATTTCGGTTACTACCTCGGCATTGGAAAACCCTGGTTCAAACAAACACATCAATACCTCTTCTCTAGAAATTGTGTCGGCATGATCCTTTAAAATCAAGCCTTTCTTGATGGCTTTCTGCTTAATTTTTTCAATATTGATTCCATGCCCATCATCCTGAACCTCTATAAATACACTATCCTTTCCACTACTAGCTCTCAATGTCACCGTTCCACGCTCTGGTTTACCTACTTTTAAGCGTTCTTCTGGAGTTTCAATTCCATGTCCAACAGCATTTCGTACCAAGTGCACCAAAGAGTCACTAATGGCTTTGAGTACATTTCTGTCAATCTCACTTTCTGTTCCTTCCAGTACAAGATCAACTTGTTTTTTCTCTACCACAGCAGCATCTCTTAATACTCTATGAAATTTATTAAACAAGAACCCTACTTGAACTAGACGCACATTCATAACACTGTACTGCAAATCTGATGTTAGGCGATGCAGGCGTGCCAATTCTGTAGTACTACTATAATCTATTGCACGACGTTGTGCAATCAATGTATCTTTTTCTATGAGCAACTCCCCTACTATGTTCATCAACTCATCTAACTTACGCACAGGCACTTGTACCATTTCAGATAATACAACCTTGTGACCTGATGGAGCCATTGCGCCTGTATTATCCTCTACATCAACAGGATTTTCTACTATTGTAGGTGTAGAAGTTTGATGGGTTGCTTCCTCTTTTGCTTTTCGCAGCGCAACTTTAAGTTTGGTCAGTACCCCCTTATATCGTACCGTTTCTTCTGTTTTAATAGCTTGTACCAATTGTGCTAATACATCACTAGCACGGAACAAAGATTGAAACAAAGCTGTACTGATCGTTATTTGTCCATTTTTTACTACACCAAAGATATCTTCCAAAATATGGCTCAAAGCGGCAATACCATCCAACCCCATCCCCATTGCATTTCCTTTGAGGGTGTGCGTTATACGGAAAAGTGCATCAATAGCAGTTCGGTTGTTGGGTTTTTTCTCCAACTCCGTCAGCAACTGGTCGATCTCTTCACAACTCGCCTGCGCCTCTGCCAGAAACATTTCCTTGTATTCGTCTTCTTTTGCCATGATTAAGTATATCCTTAATTCCTCAGTACCTTTTTTAACTTAAATTTAAAAAATGTGTTTCATTCCTTAAGACAAGCAACTTACCAGAAAACCTGGAATATCATTAAGATGCACCATCTGTACTACTGCGTCATTTTGTTGTGCGGCACTAGGCATTCCAAAAACTACGCAAGATGCTTTACTTTCTGCCAAGGTATATCCTCCCTCTGATCGAATGGCCTTTAACCCAACCGAACCATCTTTGCCCATACCTGTCAGTAGACAACCAATAGCGCGATTTTTATATACATTAGCAACAGAATGCATCATTACATCCACAGAAGGATTATTGTGGAACTCTCCTTTTTCTTCTGTTTTACTAAAATAAATTTTCTTTCCTATGCGTCTTAGAATTAAATTGCCCTCTCCTGATGCAAGATAAACTACTCCTGCTTCTGGCGATTTATCTATGGCAGCTAACTCTACCTTTAGTGGTGTCAACGAATTAAGTCTAATAGCAAGAGATGCTGCAAAAGAACTAGGAATATGTTGTATAATAAATACAGGAACCGCCAAATTCTCAGGCAAATGTTGCAAAATATACTCCAATGATCTTGGTCCCCCTGTTGAAGCACCCATTACAATACAATCATAAGCCAATCCTTGCTCGTCAAAGGAGTGACTAAAACTATTGGCCGTAACTTTCGTAGATAGTACAGTTGATAGTTTTACTTGACTAGCTAATTTTATTTTATCTAAAAGTACCTGTTTTACCTCTTGCATGTTTACACGGTTCTTCACAGGTTTATTGATATAATCTATTGCTCCCAAGGCTAGTGTTTCGAGTATGGGTTGCATGTCTACGTTACCCATTGCCGACAGAATAAGAATTGGAGTAGGACAATATTGCATAATCTTGGCTACGCCATACTTACCATCAAAATCGCCCATTGTCAAATCCATCAATACTACATCAGGACGCAATTCTTTTGTCTTTTTAAATGCTGACTGTCCATCATTGGCCTCCCCTATAACTACTATAGCAGGATCATCACCAATGATTTGTTGTATTAATACACGCATTATAGCAGAATCATCTGCTATAAGTACCCTAATGGGTTTTATTACACTCAAAGTAACTAATCTTCTATTTCCATCTGTTTATTAATTACTTCCAAGAGGCTTTCTGTAGTAAATGGTTTTACTACATAAGCAGCAGCACCAAGTGTCATACCTTCTTGTATAACAGAATCTTGTCCTACAGCACTAATCATAATGATCTTTGAAGCTAGTTTTTCTTCTTGTTTTAGTACTCTCAAAATATCTGTACCAATCATATCAGGCAAGATATTATCCAGTGTAATTAAATCAGGCTCTAATTCCATTGCCAGGTCAATAGCTGTTTCACCATTAGCAGCTTGCCCTACAACCTCATATCCTGCAGAAGTTAAAGCAGAATTAATCATTGTACGCATGTATAAGGAATCATCTACTATTAATACTCGTTTATTCATTTTATAATCTTATTTTAGTAGTTAGTTTTCATTTGATAAAACCCAACTATGGAGGCACTTTTTAATAATGTATTGGGACTTGGTAACATATAAAGAAATTTAGTACTCTGTTTCTATTCCTTCTACTTCTACCATTTTAATAATATCTATCAGAATAACCAGACGGTCATTAGCGGTAACAACTCCAACCAAACAACGAGCATCCAAAGAAGAGTATTTTACAAAATCTGAGGCACGGTCAATATGTTCTACTGGAACAGTAACGGTATCTGGAACCTCTCTGACCAAAACCCCTATCTTATATTCTTCGTCTTCAATTACCAAGGTATATTGAAACTCATCTTCTGAAACCTCCCCTCGCCGCAAGCCAAATTTTTGCTCCAAATCCATGATTGCAATAATATTTCCACGAATATTGGAAAGCCCTTTGATATAAATCGGTGTTTGAGGCATTTTGGCAAGCTGTGGTGTTAAAACAACTTCTTTGACTTGATCTATTGACAAACCATAAGATTCTCCCCCTAATTTAAAAACTACTAATTGGACAAGTTCGGTAGGAACTTGTTGTTCTTGATAAGAAGCAGCCTCTTTACGGACATCATCTAATGTATATTGTTTTTTTTCTGCCATTATACTACTCCTGTGGAAGTTTAAACTTAGAAATGTTTTCTTGGAGTTGAGTAGCTACTTTTGCCAAATCTTCACTGGTTGCCGTAACTTCATTCATTCCTTGACTCAAAACATGACTAGAATTAGCGACTTGTTCTGTTCCAGAAGCTGTTTCTTCTGCTACAATAACAATTTTTTCAATATTTCTAGCTGTAGCATGGATGGAAGCTCGTTGTTCCTCTGTGGCCCCCACAATTTCATTAGACAAATCTAATGTTTCTTTATTCGATTCTTCAATACTTTCAAAAACTTCTTCTGCTTTTCTAGAGGCATCCATTCCGAGTCCTACACTTTTTTCCATATAATCAATTGCCTTAGATGCCATTGAAATATCCTTGTGTACCTCACGAATGACTTTTTCAATCTCTGTAGCAGAACGACGCGATCCTTCGGCCAATTTCCGAATTTCTTCAGCTACTACTGCAAACCCACGTCCTGCATCGCCTGCACGTGCCGCCTCAATAGCTGCATTAAGTGCCAATAGGTTGGTTTGCGAGGCGATATCTGTAATTACACTTAAGGCACGTGCAATTTCTTCTGAACGCTCTGCAAAGGCTTCGATAGAAGTAGAAGTACTACTTGCTGATTCCCGAATTTGCCCCATGTTATCTACCACTAGTTTAATCGTATCTAACCCTTTGGTAGAATTTTTTTGTCCTACAGTAGCTGATTCATTAATTTTGCTGGCTTTTTCGGCCATAGAATCGACCGATAAAAGTACATTATCCATCATTTTACTGGCCTCGTCTGTTTGTTGGGCTTGTTGTTGTGCTCCCTCTGCCATTTGTTGAGTCGCAGAAGCCACCTCAAAGGTTGTGTTTTTCATTTCTTCGCCTTTGACCAACATTTCCTCTGCCGATGCTGCTACCAAATCTCCTATCTGAGAAATTTGAGCCATCAAATGAGCAATACTAGCAATAGCTGTATTCAATTCATCTCCAAGGTCTTTTAAATCTCCTTCTACAAAAGAATCAAACCTGACTGATAAGTCTCTTTGAGCTAACAAGCCGATTACCTCTCCAAGCTCAGAGACAGGCATTGCTATAGATTCTAACAATAAGTTGACAGAACTGGCCAAATTCTTCCAATCACCTACAGCCGTACTCGCATCCAAACGCGCATCCAGTTTACCTTCTTGTCCTGCTTTTTCAATGACTTTATTTACCGCACTCAAGAATCGTTTCTGATTACTTACATCTGTTGAAATTTCGACCACACGGTTGACATTGCCTTTGTGATCTTTTACTGGAGCGAAAACAGTACTCGTCCAGACCTCTTTACCTTTTGAATTAATCCGCTTATATTCTGCTGAGTGAACATCTCCATTAGTTAGATATTTCCACAATAATCCATAAAAAACACTACTGTGAAATTCTTCCTCCATAAACATGGGGATATTTCTTTCATTTACAGAATCAATATCAAGCTCTCCTCCAATCAATAAAAAACTAGTATTTCCATTAACAACCTTGCCGTTCAAATCATATTCTATACGAGCAAAAGAACGATCTACGGCTTCTTTGAGTGCTTCTGTATTTAGTGCTTCTAATTTTTGTTTGGTAATATCCAGAGCAATATTAATTACTTTCGTTACTTCATGATTTTCATCAAAAAGTGGTGTAAAAGAAGATTGCAACCAAATATCTTGGCCTGTTTGGGTCAAATAACGGTATTGTACTTTTTGGGTTTGGCCAGCTACAAGTTTTTCCCAGAATACAGTATTTTCACTTTCACTTTCACTTTCAGTTTCAGTTTCCGCTTGTTGTTCTGTTAGTTCATCTACGTGTTTACCAATAAGATCATCAATGCTGTCATACAATAATAAGTCAGCTATATTTTGATTGGCATCAATAATTATCCCATCCCTATTGTATTCTAAGCGACAGAAGGAAGCATCTACAGTTTGTTGCAACAAATTTTGATAATTCATTTTTTCTTCATTCATGATTGTTGGCTTACTATTTCTTCTTGGAGTTTTTGTAGTACTATCTTTGAATTTGTTGTTGTAAAATACAGCCAATTCATTAGATGAGTGTTTAGTTTTTTTAGAAAAAAAGTATTGTTGTTGAATAAACAACACGGATTCAATTATTTTCTCTTGCTGTTCTGCATGGATCTGGCATTGCTCTAAAGCATTGTCCAACTGCAATAATAAAGCATTCCAATGGCTCTTGGTTAAGGGCAATTTACTTAGACACTCCCAGAAAGCGCAATTAACTATTTGTTCTTTCTGTTGATTTGATTCCAACCATTGAATCGCTTCTATACTCCACGCCTCTTGTGGAATTAATGCTTCTAATTCATGATCTGTTTGCCAAGCTTTCTGCCAACAATTTACTACCTCTCCTATTTTTATAGAGTCAAGAATAAATACGGTGGAAACAGTTACGTTTTTAGGTGGCAATTTCACAATTTATAATCAGAAGAAAACAAATGTATAGTTAGTAATTTTTACCAAGACAACACCTAATAAAATACGTTTATTTAATTTGCTTTTGTTGCAACAAACAGAAAAATCAAAAAACAAAAAGAGCCAATCAAAACTAAGCCCATCTGTTAATCTACACTCCAACTTGCTAAAGCTCTTACTTTTATTTAATCTTTATTCAAAAAATTTCTTTTCAAGATGCCTAAATATAGGTAAAAAATTAAGTAGAGTACAAATGATTTTTCAAAAACAAGTTTAATGTACTCAATTATAATGGATCTATTTATCTCGATTTACAAAGGTATTGTCTTTATTAAAAAAAAAAACAAATCTTATTTCAACCAAGTTAAAAAATATTTTCTTTCATATGTGAAAGAAAAAAACAACTATCTAATTGAATGTAATATAATATAAAATGGAACTATATAATCATGTAATCCTCTTTGAAAATCTTTGTATTTTTATTAAAAAGCAGTCCTACAATATAACAATACTATGAAAATAAAATACTAAGAATTGCTTATTTTTTTACCTTTTTTTGAGATAGAAACATTCGGCACTTTTTTACGTTATTATTAGTAATAGAATAATCCGTAATAATAATCAAGTTGCTTAAGAATTTAAGATCCGTGAAAACAATGATTTAAGCTTAGTGGTTAATTGCGTTTAAACCAATTCTTAAATAGATGCAATAAAGAATCGAGGCTACTTACCAAAGAAAACTAACTAAACACTGCACGTTCATAAACATTTTGACTTATTTGCATGATTTTGCCAGAAGTTCGGTCAGCCTAATCTTGCGAATGAACCGAACGTGCGCGAAGCTATTCTATTTTTCAACAACTGCAATTGTAAAAACATTCAAAACCCTCATAAGAATATTTTCAGTCACTGACTAATACATTTTTTGTGTTATTAAACTTTTATAACAAACCTCATTTATGGCAAAACTTTTAGTACTCGGAGCAGGTATGGTAGGATCTGCAATGGCGATCGATTTAGCACACCAACATCAGGTAACATTAGCAGATTTAAACCATGAAACACTGGCATCTGCTCAAAAAAAATACCCTGCACTCACAATCCTAACCTTGGACGTAACCAATCATGAAGATTTAGCAAAAGCTGTAGCGGCACCCGATTTAGTCATCTGTGCTGTTCCTGGTTTTTTGGGTTTTGAAACCTTACGACAATTGATTTTGAATAAAAAGAATGTAGTAGACATTTCTTTCTTTGAGCAAAATGCTTTGGAATTGGATGCACTGGCCAAGGAACATGGTGTAACAGCGATTGTAGATTGTGGTGTGGCTCCTGGTATGGGTAATATATTGCTCGGGTACCACAATGAACAGTTGAAAATCAAGTCATTTGAGTGCTTTGTTGGTGGCTTGCCCTTAGTCAAGCAATGGCCCTTTCAATACAAAGCTCCATTTTCACCAATTGATGTAATAGAGGAGTATACCCGTCCTGCTCGCTATGTCGAGCACAGTAATATTATAACACGTCCTGCTTTGAGTGATTGCGAATACATGGATTTTGACGGTGTAGGAACATTAGAAGCGTTTAATACAGATGGATTGCGTTCGTTGCTCTTTACAATGGCACATATTCCCAATATGAAAGAAAAAACCCTTCGTTATCCCAATCATGTGGAATATATTAAAGTACTAAAAGCTAGTGGTTTCTTTAATGAACAGCCTTTATCTATTCAAGGGCAATTGGTAAAGCCTATTGATTTTACGGCACGCATCTTATTTGACAACTGGAAACTCTATCCCGAAGAAGAAGAATTGACGGTAATGCGAGTTACCATACAAGGTGAAAATGAAGTGGGAATAGAGGAAGAAATTACTTACAACTTACTAGATTATTATTCTAAATCTACACAAACTTCTTCTATGGCTCGAACAACAGGCTACACAGCTACTGCTGCTGTCAATGCTTTCCTGCAAGGACTTATCCCCGATAAGGGCATTTTGCCACCCGAACTTATAGGTCGCCACAGTACTTGTTTTGATTTTATTCTAAATTACTTGGCAGAGCGAAATATTCATTACCAAAAATCATAGCCTGTATATTTTATGTTTTCCAACCATTGTATGGGTTCAAAACGTACTACTAGCAGCTGAATTCATAAATATTGTGGTACAATTTCTCATTCTTTCTAGGGCTTTTGTATCTTTGCGGTACTATTTTGTAAAAAAGAAGAAGAAGTTGCAGGAATACCTACTAACTACTTCATAAACAATTTTTAACCTGCACGAGTAATCATATCGTCAGATTAGTCCCGTTGATATTTTTTATCATTATAATACTATAAATTTCATACATGCCATCCATTGCAAACCGTGTCCAACAAACACCAGCATCCCCCATTCGTCGTCTAGTGCCTTATTCAGAAGCTGCTAAGTCTAGAGGTATTCATGTATTCCACCTAAATATTGGCCAACCAGATATCAAAACCCCCAAAGTAGGGGTTGATGCCTTGCAAACTGCTGATTTGAGTGTTATTGCTTATTCCCACTCTGCAGGTATTATTTCTTACAGAAACAAACTAGTTGACTTCTACAAACCCTATAATATAGAGGTCAATACAGAGCAAATGATTGTAACCAATGGTGGTTCTGAAGCCCTGTTGTTTGCAATGCTAACATGCGCTAATTCAGGAGATGACGTTATTGTGCCTGAGCCTTTTTATGCGAATTATAATGGTTTTGCCAAGAGTTTGGACATTAATATTGTGCCTATTACCGCTCGCATCGAAGATGACTTTGCACTACCTTCTATAGAGGAATTTGAAAAGAAGATTACAGCTAAAACGCGTGCTATTCTTATTTGCAATCCGAGTAACCCTACGGGCTACTTATATTCCAAGGAAGAACTAGAGCAATTGTGTCAGATTGTCAAAAAACATGATCTCTTCCTAATTGTAGATGAAGTGTATAGAGATTTTTGCTATGAAGGCCAACAACACACTTCTGCATTATCTATTGAGGGCTTGGAGGAATATGCAGTTGTTATTGATTCTATCTCTAAACGCTACAGTGCTTGTGGTGCACGTATGGGATTGGTCTTGTCTAAGAATGCTGCATTTATGGCCCAAGCACTCAAGCTTGCTCAAGCTCGTCTTAGCCCCTCTTCTATTGCTCAAATCTTAGGAGAAGGCCTTCTTGATACACCTCAAGAATATTTTGACGAAGTAACTAAAGAATACAATAAACGCCGCGAAACATTAGTTAATAGATTAAATGCCATGGATGGCGTTACATGCCCCAACCCCAAAGGAGCATTTTATGCTTTTGCCCAATTTCCAGTAGATGATTGTGATAAATTTTGTCAATGGCTACTAGAAGAGTTTGACCATGAAGGCAAAACGGTAATGATGGCACCAGGAGCTGGATTCTATGAATCTGATAATTTAGGTAAACAAGAAGCGCGTATAGCCTATGTCCTAAATGTAGATGATTTGAACGCTGCTATGGATTGCTTAGAAAAGGCATTAGCTATTTATCCTGGTAGATTAAATTAAAAAATAACAGCAGTTTTCCCGTATCAACTGGAAAACTGCTTTTTTTCTACAAGTTCCCAAACAAAAGGTATAAGCCACAACAAAAACGGCTAAATTGTTGTAATACAACCCCTAGTACTTCTGCTGGTTTTGTCAATAAGTACATTGACCATACCAATCCCCAATGAAGCTGTAATTGTATGATCTTATAAGCATTAACATGCTATTCAACAAGAGAAAATTCTATTTTTAAATTTAGATAACTTTGTTGCAGGAAAAGTACACTATTGTCAAATCATCAAATCATTATTGTACGAACGTTCGTTTGATTGCCGATTGCACAATAGTTCCTGTCACGGGTGTTTAACAAAAAACATGACTAATGAAGAACGTAGGTCTCAAAAATCCCAACGCAGATTTAACTACGCTTGGTCTCAAAAATGTAACTGCTTATTGGAACTTACCAGTTCCTGAATTGGTAGAGCACACCATTGCTATGGGTGAAGGGGTGTTGGCTGATTCTGGTGCTTTGGTTATCAAAACTGGAGAGTTTACAGGGCGTTCTCCTAAAGATCGCTTTATTGTCAAAGATAAACATACTGCTGAAACAGTAGACTGGAATGCTATTAATATAGCTTTTGACAGTGAACAATTCGACCGTCTTTATGACAAGATTGTATCTTACTTGGAAGGAACAAAAGTTTATGTGCGTGATGCCTATGCTTGTGCAGATGACAACTACCGTCTTAGCTTGCGCTTGGTTGCTCAAAAACCTTGGTCAGCCATGTTTGCCAATAATATGTTTTTGCGTCCAACAGAGGAGGAGACGCTAGGCATGAACCCAGAATGGACGATTCTTTGCGCGCCTGAATTCATGGCCATAGCGGCTGAAGATGGTACTCGTCAACACAATTTTGCTATCGTGAATTTTTCTCGCAAAGTGATTTTGATTGGGGGTACGGGCTATACAGGTGAAATCAAAAAAGGTATTTTTTCTGTTTTGAATTATATATTGCCACACGAACGCAATGTATTGGCCATGCATTGCTCTGCCAATATGGGCAAAGATGGCGACACAGCTGTATTTTTTGGACTTTCGGGTACAGGAAAAACAACCTTATCAGCTGATCCTAACAGAAATTTGATTGGAGATGATGAGCACGGTTGGTCTGATGAAGGCGTATTCAATTTTGAAGGGGGCTGCTATGCCAAGACAATTGATTTATCTATTGAAAATGAGCCTGAAATTTACAATGCCATTAAGTTTGGGGCTATTTTGGAGAATATCAAGTTTCATGAAGGTACACGCACCCCTGATTACACCAATGTAGAAATTACACAAAATACAAGAGTATCTTATCCAATTGATTATATTGACAATGCCTTGCATCCGTCAAAAGGAGGGTTGCCACAAAACATTTTCTTTTTGACTTGTGATGCTTTTGGAGTATTGCCTCCTATCTCTAAATTGACTCCTGGACAAGCAATGTACCACTTTATTTCTGGCTACACTGCCAAAGTAGCGGGTACTGAGGCAGGTATTACAGAACCTGTAACCGTTTTTTCTGCTTGTTTTGGAGCACCATTTTTGCCTTTACACCCTACTCGCTATGCAGAAATGCTAGGAGAGCGTATGAAAGCCAACAATGTTAATGTTTGGTTGATTAATACAGGCTGGTCTGGTGGTGCTTATGGTACTGGAAACCGTATGAAGCTTCGATATACTCGTGCCATGATTACTGCAGCACTTAATGGAGCATTGAATCAAGTAGATTTTGTAGAATTACCCATTTTTGGTTTGCAAATGCCTACTACTTGTCCTAATGTTCCTTCCGAAGTACTTAATCCACGTAATACTTGGAACGACAAAGATGCTTATGATACGAAAGCACAGAGTTTGGCCAATTCTTTTGTAGAGAATTTTGAACAATACAAAGACAAAGCTAATGAAGAAATAGTAGCAGCAGCTCCTAAAGCTACGGTTAGTCTTTAAGCTGTTCGTCTTATCTTATCTCTTTCTTAATAATCTCATTTATAAGAACTTGATTATTTAAGGCACCCATTTATATGTACTACATAAAGTCTTTTGAGGGAGTATTACTCTCTCAAAAGACTTTATGTATTTAACTTCAATCCTGTTATCATGAATACTATTATATTCCAATACCGCCGAATATTTTTATTATGTCTTTTCAGCATTACTTGCTTATTGTCTTGTACGCCAGATGAGAGTTATGAACGACCTCTATCAATGGATGAACTAGAGGGCTACTGGATTGTTCGCAATTGGAACACTGGAACACTGGCTTCTACCCTAAAATCTATTACGATCCAATTTACAAGTGTCAATCGCAGTGCTACCTTCCAAGATGTTCCTAACAATACATGGGGATACACAGAAAATGAAATTGTTTTTCGTAGTTTGGAAGCAGACCTATCTAGAGATTTTGCAATTCGTGGCCAAATGTTGATCAAAGAAGAAAATTCTCCCAATCAAACATGGGAAAATGTTACCATTATTGGAAGTACTTTATCTGAAGAACTCTATGTGAAGGTAAATTGTAATAATTGTTTCCAGAATACCCTGATACTCCTACGCAAATAAAATGTTTATAGCGAAATTGTTTAGTAATGCAGTTGCAAAGCAATTGCACGATATCCAACTGAATGGTCACGGGCTCTCCCACCAACACAACAATTACTGATTTTAGTACGAAGGGTTATCACGAAACGAAATTCGTGCTTAACACTACTATAATAGGCATAAATACTACAAAATTACAATAACATGAATAGCCTCCACTGAATCACATTTCTAATATTCCATACTATAAGTTAATGATTTTCAGCTCAAAAATTACAATCTCTTTAAGATTCTCACTTATAATCTCAGGTATACTATCCAAAATAAAAATCTACAAAACATTAATTTTACAAACTAATCAAAAATAGAGCTCTTAAGATGTAAAATATTGTCTATATTTTATATCTTGTACAATGCTTCAAAAATCGTTTACAGATTGATTTTAGAGTATTTTGCTTTACCATACAAATTGATACTTTATGCCCAAAAAAGGAGAAGTTGTTCGCCTAAAATCTGGTGGACCAGACATGATTATAACTTATGTTTATCAAGATAATGAAGGGGCACGCGAAAAAATGGCCCTTATGAAAGGTTTTAATCCTGGAGATGTCTTTTGTGAATGGCAACATGTTATTAATGAGGATAATATCAAAGTTAAAAAAGAATCGTTCAAAGCGGCAACTTTAGTTTATGCAGATGGGTCGCTAGTACCTGTTGGAGAAACCGACTAGTCTTTCTCTCTTCTCATTCATCTCTTTCTTACTCACAAAAATTATAACGCCTTTACAAATGGAAATTGGAGATTTGGTACGCCATAAAGAATCAAACCAAGAAATGACGGTTATGCGCTTACTTGGTGACGAGGAGAACAATTCCTTTCTAATGAATGATCGCAGGATGACGTCTAAAGGCTTTTCTTTTGGAGATCCTACCTGTATGTGGTTTGACGGCACTCAACTCAAATACGCGCTTTTTAAAGAGCAAGATTTGGATGTCCTTATTTATGATGCCCCTAATGGCGGTGACGGTGATGCTGGTGGTGATCTTGATTTAGACTTGGATGATCTCGATTTAGACCTGGATGATCTCGATTTAGATCTAGATGGCTTAGATTTGGACTTAGGTGATGATTTAGATTTAGATTTGGACTTGGATCTCGATTTAGACTTGGGTGACGACTTGGATCTTGACTTAGACTTGGGTGATTTGGACTTGGACTTGGATGACGATTTAGATCTAGATTTGGACTTAGATGATGATTTGGACTTAGGTGATTTGGATTTGGACGATAGTAGCGAATTTGACGACCTAGATTTGGATTTTGGAGACGATGACCTAGATTTAGATTTAGGAGACGATGATGATGCAACAGCAGAACCAGAAGCGTTTGCAGGTGATGTAGATTTGGGACTAAACGACGATATCAACTTAGATGACGGAAGTGACGGCACTAATGACAGTTTGGACTTAGATTTAGATGATGATTTGGATTTAGACTTAGATTTTTAGATTAGTGTCTGTTTTTAAATTTAAACAGTTTCAACTTTCGCAAGATAAATGTGCTATGAAAATTGGCACAGATGGAGTTTTATTAGGTGCCTGGGCAAATATTGCTCAGGCTTCTTCTATTTTAGACATAGGTACAGGAACAGGTTTGCTGGCACTAATGGCTGCACAAAGAAATACCAAAGCATTGATTGATGCAGTAGAGATCGACCCTGATGCACAGAACCAAGCTAAAAATAATTTTGAGCAAAGTCCTTGGGCCAATCGCCTTCAACTCTTTCCCTATGCATTACAGGACTATTTGCAGCAAAAAGTCCCCCACTATTATGATAGTATAATTTGCAACCCTCCTTACTATCCCCAAAACAGCCATTCTTTTATTCAAGACAAAGCAAGACGACAAGCGCGTAGTACGATAAGTTTAGATTTTTCTACCCTTCTCAACGCCGCTCAACAACTTCTGAAGCCCTCAGGCAATTTTTCGCTTATACTTCCCCAACTAGAAGCAGATCGTTTCTTAAAAATAGCTCAAACTCAAAATTGGTGGCTTCTCCAAAAAGTAGCTGTAATTCCAAGAGCAGGCAAAAACAGTAATCGTGTTTTATTAGAATTAAAACAACAATACTGCAAATGTGTAGAATCTAGTATTATACTTCGCTCTCCAAAAAACAGTTCCAAAATATACACGGCTGCGTTCGAGAAATTGCATCGTGACTTTTTATTATTCTTATAAAAGTTAGCTCCAAAATCCAAGCAAAAAAAGTATACAAGTCTTAATAATACATAACAGTGCTTTAAGTGGCCTATCCGAAAGAGCCTATAATTCAAAAAAATGAATGCTTTACTGTGTTCAAAAAACTGTCGTATAAGGGCAAAAAAAAAGCTGCCTTTCTAAGAAGGCAGCTCACATTGTGGGAAGTACAATTTGAATTTTATAGAGGGTACTATCTTTAATAAAATTAGTCTCCTGTGTGTTTGTGTGTGTGTGTGATACTATAAATTAAACAGTGTGTACTAACCTAACTAATATTTTTATAATCATTTCTTTTCTAAAAATACTAGCAGCCGCAAATTAACATAATTTAAGTTGCTAGGCTGCTAGCTCAACAAGATTTAGTGCTATCCGAACTTCGTCCCTTAAGTTCATATTGGATAGGCTTGATTGATCTCATTACAACTTTTAGCAAATCCCCTTAATTTGTTTTAGTTGTTGATACAAATATAGGGCACTTTACTTCTTTACTCAAGGACAAAAGGGACTTCATTTCCCGTTTTTTTGCACTCTTTTTATAAGCTAAAATGGATATAATTATTTGAATTACAGCCATTTAAAGTACCCTGCTTTTCCTAAAAAAAACTCTAAAATTGTTCTTAAAAAACTTTCAAAGTGATCTTTTTTCTAGTCTATAGTAATATAATCGTATTGTTCGTCACCATAATCATCTTTAGTAATGACTACATAGTTTCCTGCATTCCATCCATCTGTACTAATAACAGTACGCAACGCCGTTGTAACAGTTTCATGCACTTGATTGCCATTAGCATCGTTAATAGTAATGGTCAAGTTATCATTCGTGAGTTGCTCAACAATAATTGAAGTTCTTTCTTGAATAACTCCCCTAGGCCCTCCATTTGCATCTGTAGGAGTTGTTTTAATCCCCACAGAAGGGTTTAGTAGTGGTTCTACATCATTTGCATGGGTAATGTTGCTTGAAAGAGAGAAAGTAAGCACTAGGATGAGTATAGTATATAGGTCGGTGATTCTAGAAGAGTTCATAACTTATTCGTTTACATATCGTTAAAAAGGTTTGCTAGGCAATTTGCATTGGGTGGGAAGTTGGTCGTGTATTTAAATTAAGGTGCGGCAAAATAGAAAAACTGTTTATTCAACATCAATTACATCTTCTTGATAAACAGCATTTTCATCAATAGTCTTAACTGTATATTCTCCAGCAGTCCAACCAGCAGTAGAAATTGTAGATACCGCGTCGTCTGTAGTAATAATAGTAACAATATTTCCGTTTTCATCTTCTACGATGACATCAAGGTGTTCTTCAACGGGTTGAGTAATTTCAATAGGGCCACCTGTATGTTCTTGGATTACACCACGAGGGCCACCAGGAGCAGTAATACCTTGAGTAATGTAAGCACCTACGTCAAAGGTTAGAGCAATTAATGTAAAAAGGCAAAAAACAAACTGAGCAAATGATGTAGAACGCGTCATAATAGTTTCATTTAGAAATTAAAAAAGAAAATGTGAATTTTGGAATTTAGGAAATAATAACGTATGTTTGTTCTAGTTCTCGCATCAAGCTTGCGTGAGCCGTCTTGTAGAAAGTATAAAAGCTTTAATAAATAATAAGTATTTTTGGTGTTTGAAAGACGATTTAACCTTCTAGCTTGACAAGATTCTTAGTTATTATTTTTAATTCTATAAGCACAATGTGCTGTCCCTTCAATATTGTGCTTATAGAGTTACACTTGTTCTTATAACAACCGTGTAAAGTAAGTCCCCTTATTTGTTTTAGTTGTTGATACAAAGATAAAATAGATTCTGCCTAATCACTAGGACAGGAAATGCCCCATTTCCCCTTTTTTCACTAAAAATTGGGGTGCTTCTACTTTGCCGTAATCTTATGTAAATCAATTTTTTAAACCCATTTTGTATTCTAGAAAAACGTCCCCGAAAATGGAAAAGAAAAAAGTTGCTTTTTATTTGATAAAGGCACTCTCCCATGCTGATCGATCAACATTCAAGCAAAGAATAAAATGTGGTAAAACCACCAAAACAGCAGAGCGTCACGAGAAGATATTTATATACCTTGACAGGGCTACTTCTATAGAAGAAGTAGAGCAAATCGATTCCAAAAAACTAGCTAGTTCTCTTAAATTATCCAGTTCAAAGAAACTTACACCACTATATGGCGAATTGATTGATGATTTGAAACAATACCTTATTTTCACCGAACTTAAGACACAAGAATTAGAACAAGAGCTTTTACTTCAAAAAGCACTGTGCCGTCGCGAAGAATCTGTTTATATTGAAGAATTACATCAGAGTATTCGCAATACTATTAACAGTACGAGCAAGCCAGCTCCACGACAATATCGTCAATACGCCTCTTTTTATAGAAGTCTATATTTACATCCCAATACCAATACCCACAAAGAAGAAACCTTACTCTATCTCAATCAAAGTGAAATTAACTTAGATACCTTTTATTGGATTGAAAAATTACGCTTGTTGGTAGAGAAAGTAAATCGTGCAACCTTATTCCCAAAAGAGAATTATTTAATTGAAGAATTACCTGCACTTCCTGAGTTGACCCAATATACTTATAATAATGATGAGCATATTTTGAGCATTTATGCTACGGTATATCAATTGGCATTAGCTCCCTTTCAGAAACAAGATCTAAAAGAAGTACTAGACTTATTAGATCACCATTCTTCTAACATTCTCAAAGACGACAAGGAAATTATATTTAATTATCTGGTTAATATTACCAATTATTACATTCCTACCAGTCAAACAGATTTAGACTTACACGATGTCTATCAAGTTTACAAAATAGCATTCACCAATCACTGGCTGGTCCAAAATGATGGCTTTATCTATTTTGAAGACTTTATTAATATGCTCTATCTTGCATTTATCAATGAAGACACAGAGTTGTTAGAAAACATTGATGCAGACTACACAGACTATATTCAAACAACCTACGCACCACATGTATCCATGCTCTCCAAAGCGTATAATTTTTTCTTACACAAACGCTGGGAGGCCGTAATTAAAGCATTTTCTGATCGCGACCTACCTGACCGCGAACACAGAATTCACTTTATCATTCAGCGCAATACCCTTGAAATTAAAAGTCTTTTTGAGGCATTCAAAAGAGACAAAATTGAACTGGAAGACATTCCTAGTTACTTAGAAAAACATAGCCGCTTCATTCAACGCAAATCAAGTGTTTACTCCAACAAAGGTAAAATTAGAAATTTAAACTTTATAAAGTTACTCAAATCTTTGTACAGTTATCTATGTCAACGAATTACTTTTAATTTTAATAAAGAAGAAGCAAAAAAGCAAATTTTATTGTGGTTAAAAGAGGTTGATGATCCTAGTGCCAATACGATTGAACTCTCTTGGCTCAAATCTATGGGAGAATTCTTATTAAAAGAATTAGAATTCAATACGAGTCAACAAAGCCCATCTTCTTGAAGCTCCTTTCTACAGTAGTTCTGTAGCTATTCAAATTAATTGTTATCTTTGTTTCACTCAATTTTCTGTAGCTTAATTGCATTTTTAAACAAGATAATAATAGCAGTAAATCTTGTACGAAGTGTTTTTAGGAAACAGTATTTTTATTGGCTCCACACTTTTTGCAGTGCTCTACAGCAGCTTGCACCTACAGGTCTATGCGTTCACAATTACAACAAAAACCTTTTTTGAGTAGTGCACTGCTCAACGCTTTGCTTTTTGGTATTTGCCTAAGTCTACTATACACTAGATTTGGCACTACAGATGACTTAGAAATGCAAATGGTTTTGGCGGGCAAAAGTTTGCTGGCCGAATCTTCTCCCAATTTGCGCTGGACACATCTTTTTATTGGAACACCACTTGCCGCCGCCTACCGTACCTTTCCTAGTTTTCCTTGGTATGGCTGGTACCTAACAGCAGCCCACTGGTTGGGCATGACCACGATTCTTTATAGTGTACTACTACGTCAACCCAGTTTTTTGAGATTGGGTGTATTCCTTGCTTTTTTTGCCACAGCAGAAGTACTGCTTTTGCAAGAACTCCAATATACCTCTTCGGCAATTGTATTGGGTACAGGGGCTGTTTTTTTGCTCTTTACTGCCATCCAAAAAGCAGGAGATGAACGCCAACAAAAATGGTGGGCCCTTGCTACCGCTCTTTTATTATTGGTAGCAATGATGCGTTGGGATGCTTTTTTATTGGTGGTCATCTTAGGAACACCGCTCTTGCTCTACGCTATTATAGAAGAAAAAAAACAGGTGGTCAAACATCTACTCTGGGCTACAGGTATTTTGATAGCTGCTTGGGGAGTAGAACAAATGCATTATGGACTACAAAATCAAGATCCTGCTTGGAAACATTACAATACATACAAACACTCCCTAGCTGCACACGATATACTGGACTATAAAAAACCGCAATATAAATGGTCGCCCTCTACAGCCGATGATTATTTTTACAAAGTAGGTTGGAAATACGAGGACTTGGTATTGTTTCAGCAGTGGTTTTTTGCCGATTCTACCGTTTATGGGCTTCGACAATTCAAGGCACTGCAAAACACCTTTCAAGATTGTCCATTTACCGATGACCATATAGAGGAACGTTATTGGCAATTTTTTATTAGTACAGTGTGGAGTGATTATGTGTTTTATGGCTTCTTGTTCTTAATATTCTTAATCATATTTACCAAAGGTTCTAGAAATTGGTATCTCCTACTGGCTCTACAAACGGTTTTAATCATTGCTATTCTAGCCTTTTTGTATGTGTATAAGCACCTTCCAGAACGGGTGAGTTATCCCTTGGCTTTCTATTTAATGGGCTTGGGCACTTTATTTGTAAATGGAGCACAGTTAGAACGTTCTACCAAAATCAAAATTCTATTGGCACTTGGTCTATTGGCACTCTCCAACCTCAAATTGTCTATGTTTAGAAGTTATCATACGGCTACTCAAAAACAATACTGGGCGGCCGCACTAGATAGCTTACAAGCACAACCCAAACAATTGTACATTGGTGGCGGTGATTTTTATCTACAGCCAGTGATGACTCCTTACCAAAGTTTGGAGGATACGTTGTTTGATAATTTTAATATGCTAGACTTTGGGCATTTTGCCAACTCGCCCAATCATTATAAGCAAATGAAGCATTTTGGAATAGAAAACATTCATCTTCAAGCACCTATTGATAGTACTATCTATTTTGTTCATCGTTATAATGCACCCATTATTCCTTGGTACATCAACTTTGTAGAACGCCACTACAATTTATATCTTGAATTTGAATTGGTACGCAAAGAAGAACAAGTAGATATTGCTGTGTACCGAATCAAGGAGCAAATCAGAGACGAACCCAACTCCCAAGGCATCAGCCTTGCCAACCAAACTGAATTTGGGATTATACCTAAAGATAACCAACGTATTGCCGTAGATTCTAGCAAGCCTGTGCTGCTCATCCCAAGCAAAAAACCTTTTTTATTGCAACAATAACCCTCCTACTACAACAGTCTTTTCGTTTTTTTACAGAAAAATAGAGGGACTGCAACATAAAAAACATATTCGCTTCGATTGGGCGATAAAACGCTTATTAAGTAGTCACCTATGTAATACGGGATATTCAAAAAGGCATATTTTGCTATTATTAAGATTATTTATAGCCTATAATTAGCAAGACGATGACAGAATGATAAAAAACAAAATAGTGTGCCGTATTACATAGGTGTACTTACTTAAGACAAAAAGCAAATTTTGGAATTTTAGAGTTTTTTTAAGTGAACTGCTTAAAGAGCATTGGAATCTGTCAGGAGAATGGACACAAAGATAAGTTAAAAAAAGCTTACATTAATAGAAAAAACTATCTATGTCAAAGAAACGGAAAAGGTATACAAGAACAGAAAATTGAGGCAATAATTGGCTTTTAATAGAAACGGAATTCCAGTCCAAATTATTGCAAAATGGTTAAAATTAACTGAAGAAGAAGTAACTTAAACAATGAAATAAATTTACATTTTAAAAAAACTAAACAACAAACGTATAACAAAGCTGTTTCCCCTTATTAGGGTAAAGCTCCTTTAAATTAAAATAAAGACAACAGTTTTCTCTTTGCTGAAAAGAAGCTAAGTCAAATTCTATTTCTACCAAATCATCTTTTCGATAAATTTTACTATTATATTGGATATTCTGTGGCACAAAGTTTCGAACTGTTCCATTCTGAGGATATACAACAAATGAGAGAACTGCCTCAATATTTCTATCGAATAATGACTGTTTATAGACCAATTGAAAACTAAGACTGAGTCTGGTTTCATTCTTAATTAAGCTCAAATTCTTCAATAAGTTTTTCTTAGGATCATTATTTGTTTTTATCTGATAAACCGTTCCTAGCTTTAAAAACTCAGTATTAATAAGACTCCCAACCAAGTAGAAAACATCACAATAAGGATTTATTTCATAGTAGCTTAAACCTTGGCCTATCTGAGGAGCGACATAGGAATTTTGCAAAAAAAGAGCATTTGGAATCGCTGTTTTTTCCGCATGTTCAAAAAAAGCTTTGAATTGATTTTCTTCTTCATATAAAAGATAGCCTCTTTTGAACGGTTTTTCATGTCCATTTTTACTATGCTTTAAATAATTGTTCTCATCAAAATATGGGAGATATTCTCTAGAATTATAAAAAGCAGTAGCATTATACTCATAGTGCAATAAAAGCCAATGTTCAAAAGAGATCGCACTAAAAGCTATTTTAATTCGAGCTAAATTCTCTTGTTCTTTTTTATCTAAAGAGGTTTTATGTTTTTTTTCAAAAAAGTCAGTTCGATCAGCTTCAAATTGTTCAAAAATTTCTTTTTTAGTCGTCAATTTAATAATTCTGCTAATTTCAACTGCGGTTAAATCAGGGAGCAGGTTCCTTAGGAAATCCTCATATTCTGACCGATGCAAAAAATAGTGTATTCTTTCTTTCTTTTCTTCGTCTACACGTACATTTAAAGCCTTAACTTGGTTAGTTTTTAAAATTTTGGACGAAATGGGATCTTCATATTTAATTCTATCAATTGAGTGGTTATCCAACTTATAGGCATTATCTTCGTCATTATCCATAACAACCCAAACTTCAGCATAATCTTTCTCTCGCATTTTCTCTAAAGCTACTTCTAACAGCTTAGATAATGCAGATCCTTCAGATCCTCTTTTTTTATCTTGAGTATCTAAGTCTGGCAAAATTTCAACACCAATAATCAGTTTGTGATCCAAAAATTTCTTTAAAGCAAAAAAATAGGCGGCCTCTGTTTCTCCTTCACAAACAATCAGAATATTTTTTAGTAGACTTAAATTTCCTGCTGTTCTTTTATCAAAAGAACCTTCCCCAATAACTTCTTTGTGCTCTTCTATAACTTGCTTACCCTTTTTTAAAGATTTTCTACCGCTCCGCCGATTTTTTTTCCTGCTGCCCATTTTCTAAATATTTCGTGATGATAGAATTGATATAGGAGACAAACAATTGAGGCACTCCTCCTACCTTTCCAGATTCATAATACTGAGCCAAGTTGGGACTTCTCATCTTACCAAAATTATAATCTGAAAAAGCACATAAAACACTTGCTCCAAACTCATCTTTTTCTGTAACATAAATTTGATCTCTATCAAAAAGCGAGCGATTTAACAACATCATATCATGTGTTGTTGTAATAAGCTGTGCATGTTTAGGATTAGTCTTAGGATTTTTAAATAAATTGATGATAAAAGTTGTTATTTCTGTATGTAAACTCACATTCAATTCATCTAGAAACAACACTCCTCCATTTTCTAAAATAGGTAGAACTTCAGGTAGAATAGCTAAAAATTTACGCATACCCGTAGATTGTTTACTTAGAGGCAATTCTACTGTATCTCCTGTATCTTTGCCCTTTTCATATAATCTATGAATGGTATAGGTCTGACTCTTCAACCTGTGTAACAAATCTTTTTTTATTTCATCAGGAATATCTTCAGAAAACTTAACCTTGCTAACATCCCTCGCTGCAGAACGTAATTCAATAATGGATTTATCAAACTCAGCAATTATTTGATCAATGATTTGCTTAAAATCAGAATTTGGATCTTTTTGGACAAATTTACTATAGTTTTTTTCCAGAAATTTCACGTAGGCAGCTTCTGCCAACTGGTGTACTTTGAACCCAGAAAAAAAACTGTACACCTCTTGCAATTCATCATTCCCCTCAATGTCGCCTCTAGAAAGTACAAGTTGATTTTTTTCAAAATTAAAATTTTTACTTCCTTTTAGGCTGTTTCCTGGAAACTTAACTTCTTGCTTAAATCTAGAAAACAGTGTTAAGCGTGTAGTTTTTTTTGGCCTACTCTCATAACGAATAAGCTCTTCATTAATAATTTCTTGCTCCTTAAATGCTACACTGTATTCATAACGTTTTCCATTCTTTGCTAGAAAATCAATTTCAAAAACAGTAGGTAAATCTTTGCACCTTAAATCCATCACAAATATTTCATTTGGTAGATCCTTATCTGAGTTAAAGTTCCCCGATTTTACCACCAACCAACGTAAAGCAGCAGCGGCAGTAAACAGATTACTCTTTCCTGAATTGTTAGGTCCATATAGAATAGCTGAAGGAAGTACAGCCAAATCACGGTAATCCTCTATAAGAATAGGAGTTACCTTTCTTTTTTCTCGTATAGCAGCTGGGAGTAAAGACAAAGTTACTTGATCTTTAAAAGAACGGAAATTAGTTACTGAAAATTCTATCAACATAGTTAATTACTATTTATTAATGGCTACTTTGTATTTTTTTTACAAAATAATGCTTAATACATAACAAAACAAAATGTTTTAGATAAAGTTTTTGTCGGTGTATGCAATGTTAGGAAAATAAGCACCCTAGACAAAGCGCAATCTAATAAAAGAATTTGTGAAACAATGTTTAAAAAAATACTGTCAACACTGAAGTGCACCAAAAAAAATGGATTGACACTTCCAAAAGCATCAATCCATCTTTATTGATAAAATTTGTATTCTCTTAAATTGCCTGACAATGGTTCCATAACCAAGCTCTATCTTTTTCTCCCAAATTAGGAGACAAAGCAGAATACACTTTTCGATGATAGCGATTGAGCCAAACACGCTCCGCATAATTCAGCAAGCTATTGTCAATCATATTGGTAGCAATCGGAAATAGTGTCAAGACCTCAAATGCCAAGAAATCAGGATTCTTATCAGAAGGAACACATTGCATTAAGTTTTCGATACGAATACCATAAGTGCCTGGCTTATAATAACCAGGTTCATTAGAAGTTACTGTATTTTCCTCTATAGGGGTATATCCTCTAGAGCTTTTGATATTGGGTGCAAAGCCCTGTGGTGCCTCGTGTACGCCCAAGAAAAACCCAACTCCATGCCCTGTTCCATGACCATAGTTCAATCCTTCTTTCCAAAGTGGAAAACGAGCCAAGGTATCTAGCTGTGCCCCTGTTATCCCTTTGGGGAAATGTACCATTTGCAAGCCTATATTCCCTTTTAGAACAAGGGTATAATGCTTTCTTTGTTCTGGTGTAGGCTCTCCAAAGTGTACTGTTCTAGTAATATCTGTGGTGCCATTGATGTACTGTCCGCCACTGTCCAACAACAACATACCTCGTTTTTCGATAGAGGCACAGTCTTCCTCTTGAGCACGATAATGCACAATAGCCCCATTGGCTTCATATCCTACAATAGCTGGAAAACTCTCGCCCTTATAGCCTTCTTGCTCGCTTCTAAACTTGGCGAGTTGTATTGCTACTTCTGTTTCTTTTACAGAACGATTGCCCAAGGTATCTTCGAGCCAACGGTATAATTTGATCAATGCCACCCCATCTTTGACCATTACATCTTTGAAGTGCTGAATTTCTGTTGGATTTTTAATAGCCATCCAAGGCGTAATGACCGATTCACCCAACACTATATTCTCGTGCATAGACATTTGGCATTTCCAACTAAAATCATGCTTGTCGGCATACACTACCTTATGGCTAGAAATTGCTCCCAAACCGTGTACAATAGAACCATAGTCTTTGAGTGCAATTCCAGCTGCTTTCAATTTCTCTTTGAGAGCGTTTGGTATTTTGTAATCCTTGACAAACAAGGTAGCATTCTTCTCTCCAACCAGTAAATAAGACAAGACCACGGGTGTAAAATCTACATCCCAAGCACGAATATTCAACAACCATGCAATCTCATGCAAGGCACTAACAAAATAAAAGTTAACCCCCCGCTGTTTCATAAACGCACGCAGCCTAGTCAATTTATCCTCTCTAGAAACACCTGCATATTTTATATCAAAATCATACGCTATAGAACCAGGCATATCAGGACGTTTCTTCCATACATTGCCTATGATATTCTTAGCCGCTTTTATTTCAATAGATTTGGTACTCGCCAAACGCTGTAAATAGTATACCTGATGTACTGAAAACATAGCTGCCTCTCCCCCAATAGTAGATCCTTCTGGCAAATAATCGACCAACCAATGCAAATGCTCTGGAGCGGTTTGTTCCACTAAACGGTGCAACACAATACCCGATCCCTCCAATTCTTTTTCTGCTTGCAAAAAGTAACGCGAATCTGTCCAAAGTGCTGCATAATCTGCCAATACAATCAAAATTCCAGCTGACCCTGTGAACCCTGAAAAATATTCTCTTACTTTCCAATATTCTGCTACATATTCACTTTGATGCGGATCATTAGAAGGCAATATCAAAGCATCAAGTTTTGCTTTGGCCATAGCCTTTCTCAATTGGCGCAAACGCGCTTCTACAGTTATCATAATTTGATTATTTAATGGACGTTACAACTACTCAAAAGTTTTGTTTATACAACTTCCCTTTTCTATTCAAAGACCAATTTTAAGAACTTTTATAAGATATGACGAATAGTAAGAGTAGTTTTTATAATTTTGGAGGTAATTTTGGTAGAATCTTCTGAATTCTGCCTTCTTGTTTCCTTTATTAATGGAGATAATCATCAATAAATTTACAATAACTTCTCAAAAGAGCACGTAACAAAAAGATCTTTTTTTGTAGATATTGATTCAATTTACCAACAAAGCAATAACCAGGAGACTGTAGCCTCCAATTGCTCGACCAAAAGATCCAATCAAGCCCTGTTCTTTGTTCTATTGATGCTTATCATTAACCAACAAAACATGTCTAAGCAACCAACTATTTTGATTTGTAATGATGATGGTATCACGGCAGGTGGTATTGCCAGTCTAATTGCCGTCGCCAAAGATTTTGGACGCGTAGTAGTAGTCGCTCCTGATAGCCCTCAATCGGCTCAAGGACACTCTATTACCATAGAAGACCCCATTCGAATACACAAAGTAGATTTATTTGGTCCAGAAGTAGAAGCCTATGAATGTACGGGCACTCCTGTAGATTGCATCAAAATTGCCAAATATGTCGTACTCAAAGATACTCCCGTAGACTTGTGCCTGTCGGGTATCAACCACGGCTCCAATTCTTCGATCAACATACTGTACTCTGGCACCATGTCAGCGGCTATGGAGGCTGCTCTAGAAGGAATTCCCTCTATTGGCTTTTCGTTGCTAGATTTTGCGCCTGATGCTGATTTTTCGGCAGCAAAACACTTTGTACGACAACTCGTTCAAAAAGCACTCCAAGAAGGTTTAGGCAGCACCAATCTGCTCAATGTTAATATTCCTAAACTGCCCCTAGAAGCCATCAAAGGTATTCGCATTTGTCGCCAAGCCAAAGGCCACTGGGCCGAAGATTTTCAAGAAGGTAAAGATCCTATGGGACGCAAATATTACTGGCTCAAAGGAAAATATGTTTACTTGGATGAAGGCGAAGATTCTGACGTTTGGGCATTGCAAAATGGCTATGTTTCTGTGGTACCCATTATGCACGACTTAACCCAACACACGGCATTAGAAAGTTTAGAACATCTAACCACAGCGTAACTTTTGGTTGATTGTGCATTCTTACAAAAGCAACATTAGAACCATTGTTCTAGGCTTTTTAAGTTCAAACTATCTTCCTTTTTACTTTAATTCTATACGAATGCTAAAAAATAAATTTATAAACGGTTTTACCATAGGGATGATTCTTCCCTTTATTGCCTTTGTTTTTATTACGTATCTAGATGGAGCATTGGTCAACTCTAATTCTGTCAGTGTTACAGGCAATGATAAGTTTCTCTGGACAGGTTTTAAAGAAAGTACACTAGTATTGATGGCTTTTTGCATTAACCTAATCCCAACTTATTTTGCCAACAAACGTTACATGGAGGAGTTTATTCGTGGTATAATGGTTCCTACTGTAATTTATTGCTTTATTTGGTTTTTCTATTTTCAAACCAGTTTATTTTCTTAGGAACAACTTCCTATACATCTACTTCATTCATCCTTTATTGCTATGTATCAAAGACCTAGACGCAATCGCAAAAGTGCTGCTGTGCGTTTTCATGCACAAGAAACACAGTTAGCTGTTCAACACCTCATCTATCCTTTCTTTTTGTACGATGGACACAACAAAAAAGAAGAGGTGCCTTCACTCCCTGGCAATTACCGATGGTCTTTGGATCGTCTGTTGCCCGAAATTGAAGCTTGTTTAGAATTGGGATTACGCACCTTTGTACTCTTTCCAGCCATTGAGGAATCCCTCAAAGACAAAGTGGCCAGTTATAGTTATGCCGAGGATAATTTTTACTTGCATGCCTTACGCAAAATCAAAGAAACCTTTCCAGAGACTTGTCTGATGACCGATGTAGCCATGGATCCTTATAGTTCTGACGGACACGATGGCTTGGTTTCGGATGGGGTTATTCTCAATGATGAAACTTTGCCAATTTTGGGTAAGATGGCTATTGCACAGGCACAAGCTGGTGCCGATATTTTGGGCCCTTCTGATATGATGGACGGGCGCGTAGGGTTTATGAGAGAAGAACTAGACGAGGCAGGTTATTTAGAGGTATCCATCATGTCTTATACCGCCAAGTATGCTTCTGCTTTTTATGGGCCTTTTAGAGATGCCTTGGATTCGGCTCCAAAAGCAGGCGACAAAAAAACGTACCAAATGAATCCTGCCAACAAACGCGAGGCATTGATTGAAGCCAATTTGGACATACAAGAAGGCGCAGATTATTTGATGGTAAAACCTGCCCTCCCCTATTTGGATATTATACACCTACTCAAAGAACATGCAGATATTCCCATTGCTGCCTATAATGTGAGTGGAGAATGTGCCATGCTTACGGCTGCTTGTCAGAATGGCTGGCTCAACTTTGAACAAGCAATGCCCGAAATGTTGATGTCTATCAAACGTGCAGGTGCCGATGTGATTTTGACCTATTTTGCCAAAGCCTATGCACAATTGGTCAAGGAAGGCAAAGGTTTTAGGGGATAATATACAGGTATTGGCAGGGACGCAGATCTTGCGTCCCTGCCAATATTCGTTTTACGCCCAATATCAATCATCCTTCAATTTCAGGGTGCTCTGTCGCGTTCGATTCACCTGCAATTGGGTCACATCTGGCCGCGAATAATGTCCAACCGCATCAAAATTCTGCCGCTCCTCATAAATTCGATCAAAATCCAATACGGCATAAATATTCCCCTCGGTAGTCGTATCAGGCGGTATAATAAACGTACCATCTGGCCCTGCTACACAAGAACCTCCATTGGTCAAAATATCTGGTGCCTGCTCTAAAATTGCTTCCAAATGAGGCGTATCTGCTGGAAAATCGCTTTTTTTCATCAAACACGATACGGAAACCACAAACGAACGGCCTTCTCTGGCCATAAATCTAGTAATGTCTTTGGTGTTGTGCTCGCTCCCCGGCCATACGGCAATATGCAAATTCTCTCCTTGGCCATACAAGGCTGCTCTAGGCAAAGGCATCCAGTTTTCCCAACAATTGAGCCCTCCTACTGTAAATTCTTTGAGGGCATGCACTCGCAAACCATTGCCATCCCCCGAAGCCCAAGTCAACCGTTCATCATACGTGGGCTGTAATTTTCGATGAACAGACTGAATGCTCCCTTGTGGATCAATATACACCAACGAAGCATACAAACTATGCCCTCCACGATCTAGAGGACGTTCAATAACGCCCAAATAAATGGCCATTTGGTATTGCTTGGCCAAGCCACAAATCGCGTCCAAATCTCCCTGCTCTATTACTACACTATTGCGAGCATAGTGGGCATGCAATTCTTTGACTATGGTTTTGTTCCATTCTGCCCCCCCTGTCAACGCCAGCCAAAAAGGATAACCAGGCACCAATCCTTCACCAAACACAATCAATTCAGCTCCTTCTTGGGCAGCTTCTCTAATTGCTTGCTCTACTTTTTCCAAGGTTTTTAGCTTGTTGAGCCATACAGGAGCAATCTGCGCCAAGGCCACTTTTAGCTTATTTTTTGCTATTTTTGTCATATTAATTGTAGTCCCTTTTTAGTCAGAATGAAATTACTTAAGGATGAAAATTGGACGAAATATACTCAAATCTTAGCAACCTGTACTGAATTAACCTTACAAATACCTCAACATGGACAATTCCACCTTTGGTCAAATATTATTGCCCGTTGTGCCTATGCGAGCCGCCGCCAAACACAGCAGCGAAATGGTAAACCAGCTCTTATATCAAGAAACCTACACGATACTCCAACAAAAATCGGAGTGGACGTATATCAAGACAAAGCAGGACCAGTATGAGGGCTGGATTGCTACTAATCAAGTGCATTTAATAGACCAACACCATTATAGAAAGCCGTTTTTGAGTTATGAAACTAATTTAGCACATTGGGATATTGAACGACACGCTTTTTGTTATCTAGGTACTCCCTCCTACACACCATCAAGTAGCACATCAGCACCAGCTCCAAGTCATGCTGTTGCCGTTGCCCGTCTCTTTCTCAATACTCCCTATCTGTGGGGCGGTCGTACTTGTGCAGGAATTGATTGCTCTGGATTGATGCAAATTGTATTTAGAATGATAGGAAAAATGCTGCCCAGAGATGCCTCTCAACAAGTAGCAGTAGGAACCGCCATTGATTGGGGAGCACAACAAACAGGTGATCTAGCTTTTTTTGAGAATAAAAATGGAAAAATAACCCATGTAGGACTCTTATTAACTCCCGATACCATTATACACGCCTCTGCTTGGGTACGCATAGATGCCTTGACCATAGAGGGAATTTGGCACCAAAAACAACAAACACACCACTTAGCTGCCATCAAACGCTTGATTTGAACGGTTCAAACTTAGATTTTTTCCTAAAAGTCAGAAAAAAATGATTTTTTTGAAGTAAAACTTGCTTCTTACATATAATTGTGCGTATATTTGCATCGCATTAAAAGCGCGGGTGTGGTGAAATTGGTAGACACGCTAGACTTAGGATCTAGTGCCGCAAGGTGTGTGGGTTCGAGTCCCTCCACCCGCACCAAAAAATTCGTAAAGAAGTGCAAGTTGTCGAATCGCTAAACCAGCACATGATTCTCAGCTTGCACTTTTACTTTTTATACCTACATAAAAATCATTCAATGCCAACGATAAAGCATGAAAACGTCGATGAGCTAAATGCTATCATAACCGTTGAGCTTACCAAAGAGGATTACTTAACTAAAGTAAATCAGAAGCTCAAAAAATACCGTAAAGAAGCACAAATTAAAGGCTTTCGCCCTGGCAAAGTGCCTATGAGCCTCATCAAACGTAAGTTTGGTAATGCTGTGCTAGTAGAAGAAATTAATGAAGCGTTAGGAACTGGCTTAGATGACTATTTTAAGGAAGAAAAATTGCGCGTTTTGGGCAATCCCATTGCCATTGAAGACAAAAATCTTAATTTTCAAATCAGTAAGCCTGAAAATTATGAATTCAAATTTGAGGTAGGTTTTGCCCCTGAATTTGAAGTAGCAGGTGTTTCCTTAGATAACAAGCTTCCTTTCTATGACATCACTGTTACAGATGAAGCAGTTACAGAAGAAATTGATAAAATTCGTAGAAAGAGCAGTACTGGATTCCAAAACAACATTACAGATGTACAAGAGGAAGACATGCTAGCCATTCGTTTGGACGAATTGGATGGTGAAGGTAACCTAAAAGAGGATGGTGTTGTAAAAGAGGAAACTTTTCTGGCTTTGAGAGACTTAGCCAACGATCAACTCAAAGATGATTTGCTAACAGCTACTGTTGGCGATTCTTTTGATTTTGATATTTATACCATTGAGGCCAAAGACGAGGCGTACATTCGCAAGCACGTATTGGGCTTGGAGGAAGACAAAGAAATTAACAGCCAATTCCGTCTTACCATCAAAGAGGTAAAACGGGTAGCAAAGGCAGAGTTGAATCAAGCATTCTTCAAACAGTTATTTCCTGATGACGAAATCGAAGATGTAGATGCCTTTAAAGAAAAAGTAAAAGGCGAAATTTATAAAACCTACAAGCAAGGCGCACTAAACCATTTTAATAATTTAGTGTTTGACTTTTTGATGGAAAACAACAACTTGGACCTCCCTGTAGAGTTTTTGAAAAAATGGTTGAAAGAAAGAAATCCAGAAATTACAGCTGATTTCTTTGAGGGAGATGAGTATAGTTCTTTTATCAGAAATACAAGTTGGTCTTTGATTCGTGAAAATCTTGCAGAAAAATATCAAGTTGAAGTAACTTATCAGGATATTGAAAACATGACTCGCACGGAAATTCTCAACTACTTCAATTACCAAATTCCTCCGTATGGAGAAATGATGGATAACATGTTGGAACGTGTTTTGTCTGATAAAAAAGAAGTTAACAAGCGTTTTGAAAGTCTAATGGACCAGCGCATTTTGGAAAAAACTTCTGAAGACATGGGCAAAGAGATGATTGACAGTACCAAAGAAGAATTTGAAGCCGTTTTGAAAACGTATCAAGAAAGTAAAAATCCTTCTATCAAAGAAGAAGTAGCTTCTGAAACAGATCATACAACATCTGAAGAAGAGGAATAATTAGTTGCACAAATACTAATTCAAACAATAACACATGCGTTATTTAAAAGCATTCAATTTTAAAATTGAATGCTTTTTTTCTTATAAACAATTTGTTTTTATCAAACTTTATTTCGATATTGTCATTATTAATTTAATATGGTATAATTATTGGTTTTAGCAGAATACTTATGTCCTTATCTTCTAACTTTTAGATGTGTTGATAATTAGTGCTTTATTTTTATTTTAAATTTCCTTTCTAATTTTCAAATTAACTAAATACAGTTTTAATAGTTAAAAAGTATAGGAAATTGGAAAAAAACAAATTTTCCTAAAAAATAAAACATACTTTTTATACTTAGTGGTCATTTTTTTATATCTTGTGTCATCAAATATTACTACTTGTTAGTTGACAATTGCTCACATAGTAATAATATTGCTTTATAAGCTATAAGTTTTAGTCCTTCACTTACTACCTTATTTTTTACAGAATGCAAGATTCTGTTATTCTCATACAACAATTGGCTTATTGTAATTTGCTTTTGCAATAGGCTTAAATGTCGATACTGAATATTTTTTTCTAAGAAATAAACTTTATTGACAGTATACGATCCCCTTAAGCGATACAGAGCATGTACTAATGGTGCTTTTTATCGTTGGAATATTCTTCAAGCAAAAAGATGTTCCACGCATATCACATTAGTAATGTATAACAAATGCATTATTTGCCATAGAATCAAATAAGCGTTTGTTTTAGTTGTTATTTTTTAATTTGTAACCGTATTCTTATTATGGCAAAATCAAAAACAGAGGTGTTCACTCTTAAAAACGGTAAACAGGAAGTTAAACTAATTTATCCTGAATTGCGCAAAGTAGTATTGATTCTTCGTGCTATCAGTCACGACTTGCGTAAAAAAGTTGTAGATCTGTTGCGTGAAAACGAAACAATGAATGTAACAGATATTTATGTAAAACTACGCATCGAGCAATCTGTTGCTTCTCAGCACCTAGCTATTTTGCGTAAAGCAGGTATCGTTCTAACACAACGTAGAGGTAAATTTATCTACTACACATTGAATAACGAACGTCTTTCAGAAGTATCTGTATTGGTAGACCAATTGGCTGCCTAATTTCTTTTCTTTTTATTATTTGTCTAACAACATGTCCCTTTTACTATCAAATTGATTAGTTATTGTTGTTTGACATTATTGTTCTCATTTTTTAACTTTTAGATCAAAATCCTCTTAACAATGGAGACACAAACAGTAATTATAGATGAAGATAAGTTAGAGTATGCAGCAGAAGTAATGCGCGCTTTAACACACGATTTAAGATTGCAAATTCTTGCGTTCATTGATAAAAACACCCACATCAATGTAAACAAGATTTATAATACTTTGGGATTGGAACAATCTATTACGTCACAACACTTGCGTATTTTGCGTTTGGCTAACATCGTTACACACGAGCGCAGAGGTAAGCAAATTTTCTACAGTGTGAATTATGAGTATTTGCACAACGTTGTAGGTGATATTAGCAACTTCCTTTCTAGAATTTAACTACACAGACCAATAGGTCTTTGAATATAACAATAGCAATCAATTTTTTATTGGTTGCTATTTTTTTGTGATATAGACCCAACATATCCATCTCTGTCTCACAAAAACGAACACTTCACATCTCTGCCTCGCAAAACATTTCGCGCCTTTGCCTCTTCCGTACAGGACATTTTTTTTAATCTTAATAATATTAAATTCAGTACACTGTAAATTAAATTATCCCCTACTCCAAGTTATATTGACATGCCTGTGCTATAGTTGATAACCAACTCGTAGTTCGTTATCAACTATAGCATACAGCACGACAAAAAAATCCGTTCCTGAAATTCCACTTTTGGCCTATACTCAGCTCTGTCTCACAAAACACATCACGGCTCTGCCTCAAAAAAAATGAGCCACCCCAACTTATGGGATGGCTCACATTTAGATTCAGCGTCTAAGATTTAATCGTATTTATCTAGTTCCGCCCTTCTGGGTAGCATTTTTGGTAGTCGTACCTTCTTTTTTAGTCGTACCTCCTTTTTTGGTAGTAGACTCTGTTGGAGCACTTTTAGAAGTGCCCGATTTGGTAGAAGTACCCGACTTAGTAGAAGCAGCAGGTGTTTTGCTTGAATTTGCTTTGGTATTAGTGTTAGAAGTATTTACATTTTTCTTAGCACTAGAACCACTTCCATTAGCATTACTACCTCCTGTATTTCCACCTCCAGAAGATCCAGAGCCAGTTTGGTTGGTGTTACCACCAGTATTACCGCCTGTATTGCGAGGGGTATAAACGACCACTTTGGAATCACTAGCAGATCCTGCTGTATTGGTTGCCGTTACGGTAATCGTGTTATTCCCTGGTGTTAATGGCACCCCATTGGCTTGGCACATCGTACCTGCAAACATAAAGTTGTTTACTCTTCTTCCGTTTACGGTCATTGTAACATTATTTCGATTGGTTACATTACGAATGGTAGCACGTACCGTTACAACGGGTGAAGATACATTTGTAGGATTACTACTTGGATTAATAATCGTTACAGCTGGGCCAGGTACTGCTGCGGTATAAATTACAGTCGTACTAGCAGTAGCTGTTCCTGCACTATTGGTTCCCGTAATCACAAAGGAGTTATTTCCTTGATTCAATGCAACGTTATTCGCCACAAAAGTAGTTCCTGTAAGTGAGAAATTGGTTACGGTTTGACCATTTACCTTAAATCCTACACCACTTTGGTTGGCTACATTAGTAATTGTAGCTGTAATTCTAATGTTGTTAGTTTGGGTGTTAAATGGATTCGTACTTGGTGATGTAATGGTCACTGTAGGTTCTGGCACAGGTTGTTCATAAATAATAGTCGTTGATTTACTATCTCTTCCCTGTGTATTACTTGCAAAAATGGTAATCGTATTACTTCCTGGATTCAATTGTACATTAGGTGCTGTAAATTGTGTTCCCGTAAAATTAAAGTCGTTATTATCCTGACCATTTATTCGAAAGCGAATGTCTGCTCTTCCACTTACTTCCAAAATCGTCGCGTTGATATTGACCCGTTGACTATTGGTTGTGAATGGATTTTGATTGGGTACTGTAATAGTAACACGTGGTGGCTTAGGTGCTTGGTAAACAATCACAGTAGTCGCACTTGCCTTACCTGCATCATTGCGGCCAACCACTTCAATATTGTTATTGCCTACACGCAAGGAGACATTGTTGGCCGTGAAGGTATTGCCTGAAAAACTAAAGTTAGTAGAAGCTTGACCATTCACAAAGAAACTCACCCCACTCTTACTAGCAACATGCTGTATATTGGCTGTAATAGTTGCACTATTCACCATTACATTAGCAGGATTCGTATTGGGTATTAAAATATTGACTACTGGTTTTTGGAGTGGTGCTTCACGTACAATTACCGTAGTAGCGGTTGCCGTACCTTCGCTATTCGATCCTGATACCATGATGGTATTGTTCCCCATACTCAATGCTACATTGTTAGCAACAAAGGTAGTTCCTGTAAAGGTAAAGTTGGTTACTACTTGCCCATTGACCTTGATTTGTACATTATTACGACTATTCACATTCAGAATAGTAGCTCCAATAGTTGCTGTTGTCTGCTGTGTCGTAAATGGGTTGTTACGTGGATTGGTAATCGTAACCACTGGCTCTGGCACCACTACAGTTGGACGATAAATGACCGTCGCTGTCTTGCTATCCTGTCCAGCACTATTACGTCCAGTTACTACAAAGGTATTGTTACCTACATTCAATTCTACTCCATTGGCTTGTAACAGTCCATTTCTGTAACTAAAGTTGTAGGCACGTCCATTTACTGTAAATGATACATCATTCTTACTGCTTACATTCGTAATGCTTGCACTGATATTAACACTGTTCTGTGTAGTGTTTAATGGATTGGTAGTAGGATTGGTATAGCGTACTACTGGCGGAGGAACTGGCTTGTAAATAATAGTAGTAGTAGCCGTTGCTGTTCCTTGGCTATTGGTGCCTTTAATTACAATGGTATTGTTACCCTGTGTCAAGGCTACATTATTAGCACTAAAGCTGGTGCCTGAGAAAGAAAAGTTGGTATTGGTACGACCGTTAATAGTCATACTTACATTATTTCTGCCCGATACATGGTTGATTGCTGCGCGGATGTTAGCTGTCCCTACACTTGTATTGGTTGGGTTGCCGCTTGGGCTAGTAATTACTACCGATGGTTCTGGCTCTTGCTGTACTTGATAAATAATAGTGGTGCTTGCTGTAGCGGTGCCTTGGCTGTTGGTTCCTTGAACTACAATGGTATTGTTACCCTGTGTCAAACGCACATTATTGGCTGTAAAGCTGGTGCCTGAAAAACTAAAGTTGGTATTGGCACGGCCATTAACAGTCATGCGTACATTGTTGCTGCCCGATACATGGTTGATCGCTGCGCGGATATTGGCCGTAGCAACGCTGGTAGTTGTTGGGTTGCCACTTGGGCTGGTAATTACTACCGATGGTTCTGGCTCTTGCTGTACTTGGTATATAATAGTGGTGCTTGCTGTAGCGGTACCTTGATTGTTGGTGCCTTGAATTACAACCGTATTATTGCCCTGTGTCAAACGCACATTATTGGCTGTAAAACTGGTGCCTGAGAAAGAAAAACTGGTATAAGCACGGCCATTAACAGTCATGCGTACATTGTTGCTGCCCGATACATGGTTGATCGCTGCACGAATAGTAGCAGTACTAGCACTAGTGGTTGTAGGATTGCCACTTGGAGTAGTGATTACTACTGATGGTTCTGGTTGTTGCTTTTGGAAAATCACTACTGTACTTCTGCTATCGCTCCCGCTTCTGTTGCGCCCAGTTACTACAAATGTATTATTACCTGATGCTAAAATAATATTACTGGCTACAAAACTGTTTCCAGAAAAACTAAAGTTGGTAATGTTGCGACCATTATGCGTACAGGTAACATCTCTTGCATTGTCTACATTCAAGATGGTGGCACGTAAGTTTAATCTTGGATTGTTGGTATTGAATGGGTTGGCTCTTGGCTCTGTAATGGTTACGACAGGACGTGGAGTTTGTACCACTACTGGTTCATAAGCAATAACTACGCTTTTGCTATCTTGGCCTGCATTATTGCGACCTGTGATTACTACAGTATTGTTGCCTCTATTTAGTATGATATTAGACAATGTAAAAGCATTGCCATTAAAACTAAAGGCATTAGTAGCACGTCCATTAACAGTACAAACTACATCTTGAGCACTATATACGTGATCGATTGTAGCCGTAACGGTAGCTCGATCATTTTGTGTTACAAAGGGGTTGCCTCGTGGTGAAGTGATATTCACAATAGGTCTTGGGTCAAGCTGTTGGTAATTAACAATAACCGTTTTGCTATCGCTACCATCTGCATTATTAGCAGTGATTGTAAATACATTCTGACCTGCCACCAAATCAATTCCATTGGCACTAAAGCTGGTACCAGAAAAACTAAAGTTGGTATTTCTTTGTCCATTGACCGTAAATACAACAGCGTGCCTTCCAGTGATATGCTGAATCTGTGCTGCAATATTAATTCTATTCGCACTGCTATTGGTAGGTGTAGAAGCAGGATTCGTAAACGTTACGATAGGTGGACGACTAACAGGCTGTGTATTGGTGTTGGTATTGGTATTGGTGTTGGGCGTGTAAACAATTCTAACCGCTTGTGCATCTACTCCACAGGAGTTTTGTGCACGTACAACCACACGGTTTTCTCCCGCTACTAGGCCAATATTTCCTTCTACGGTAGAAGCTGAACTATTAAATACAACAGAATTTACTTCTCTACCATTTACCGTAACCGTCACTTGTTGACTACTAACATGGCGTACATTTGCCTTGATAAAAGCATTGGATTGGTTGGTAGAGGTTTGCTGTCCATTGCCAGCAGGTGCTATAAATTGAACTTCAGGACAAGTAACTTGTCTTCTGGCTTTGCGTGATTGCAAACGCCAATGTAGCATCAAAGAAGTATAATGGTGTATAGAGCTTTCTATATCTTTATCATTATTGATATTAACCCCTTCAAAATTCTCTTGCAAGGTAAAGGTAACGCGGTGACCTATGGCCAATGCAAAATAAGGGGTAAACCAATACCCCAATTCTACCCCGATACTGGGCATAATACCTACTCTAAAGATATTGTCACCAAATTCATCTTCTGCACCAAACGTTTCATAGTCTCCATCGCGAAAGTTGATAATATCTCTGCGAATAGAACGATCAGATTGTGCTAAATCTATCCCTGAATAATCGTATTCATTGCCATCAGCGTCCAACTGATCAAATCGACTGCCGTAAATCCCTAGACCAATTCCTCCATAGACTGAGAATAGAATACGGGTACGACGACGTAGTTCTTCAAAATTGAGCCTTGCCTCAAACGATATATCATGAAAGGCTGTAAAGTGATTGTGTGCAAAGGCACTACTATCAGGTCGATAAGAGAATCGACTAGGATCCGATAAGATAGGATTCCCAAATCGAGTATCGCTAGCATTCTGACCAAAAGTATAGGTATTCATGTAACGAATGCGCCAATCAGATGAGAAAAAGGCATTGGGGCGATTGGAAAAACTATGCCCAACATAAAACCCCCAGCCACCTCCTAGGCGTGCTGTAACATCACTGTCTTGCCAAGCACCACCGCCATTGAGACCCAGAATTGTATAATGTCCACCATTACCCATCCTGGATTCACCATTGACTTGTGCTGTGGCTGATGTGGTCCAAAAGATGCCCACAAACAGCAACAAATAGGTGTAGAGAAATCCTTTCATAATGTTTATTTTTTTAATAATTAAAATAGGTCAATCACTGGTTAATCACCAATGCTGCTGCCCTTGTCTAAAATTGAGGAGAATTAATTCGTATAGCGCTCTAGTATCTCGTTCTCGTTGATTTACAACGCACTTATTTTGTCAACAAGCAAGTATAACAAAAGTTATTTAATGGTCAAAGTTAAGACGAACGAACAAAACAATAGAAAATTGTATACACTTGCTTATAGTAGGTGAAAAGTATGCCAAACCTCAACTTTTGGGAACCATTTTTAGAAAAAAAAAAACAGCTTAAAATATAAAAAAAGACTTCTTTTTGAAAGAAGTCTTTTTTATTCATAAACTATTATTAATCAGCAATTTAAAAAACAATAATTAGCTATTTCAAAATCAATATTTTACTACTTTTACCAGTGGTAATCACGGATGTAGCAGTCCAATTCACGGCGACTAGAATTAAAGGTCAACTCAGAGAAAACAACTCCATAATTCTGAATATCACAAGTTCTGTGAAAAGCATATTTGGCAAATTTCAAACGGGTGCTTTCAAAACTAAAGAAACTCATAATGTCTGCGATTTGGTGTGCACTTACATAATTGTTATCTACAAAAAACATGGCCTCTCTCAAACGATCATTTTCAAATCCACAGCCGCGAATACGTTGGCGGCATCCATTAAAGACATTAACTGCTACTGGTCTCCAGCCATAATTGTGGTTGCTGTAGTTGCAATAGCCTACATAACGATGTCCATGTCTTCTGCCTACATTATGTCCGTGTCCATGTCCATGCCCGCCTCCGTGTCCATGTCCGCCTCCATATCCATGTCCGTTTCCGTGTCCATGTCCATGTCCATGTCCGTTTCCGTGTCCATGTCCGTTTCCGTGTCCGCCTCCGTAATAACCACCTCCATGACGGCCATTATTTCCGTAGTCACCTCTGCGGCGATTATTGTTTCCATAATTACCTCCACGGCGATCATTGCCATGACGATGGTTGTAGTCCGTGCCACGACGGCCATTATTTCCGTAGTCACCTCTGCTGCCATAATATTCTTGGCTACCAGTTTTGGTAGACGCTAATGGTTCTTCGTTTTGAGCAGAAAGAAATAAAGTAGTGCTGAGTAGTAGTGTTACAATAAAGAATATATTTTTCATGATGTTATTATTTTTAAAGTTGGGGGTGGGTTGGCTCTACGTCTAGAATTAATACCATCCAATTTATTTTCATTTGGAAAGTATTACTTTCATTTGGTTAGTATTACTTTCATTTGGTTAGTCTATTACTTTTAAAAAAGCGTGCCAACTTGAACGCCACCTTTTAAAAAAAATTATACTCCCCTTTCCAAAAACATCATAAAACACTACTAATCAATCTTTTATTTTTTTTATTATTTCTAGCTTTTTTTTCAGTGTAGTGTAAACTACGTATACAGCACACTAAATGATCGCCTATTTCGAGTTATCTTGATATGCCCCAGATGAAACTTATTAGTATATCGCTTCAAAAAATATCATAAAATTTAGTCCACACAGTAACAGGTATTCTGTAAAGTGCGTGATCGCCTATTCTAATTAAATTGATTACTTGGCAGTAATTTCATCAATTGTCCAGTAAAATTCATGTTGTAGTAAGGGCAGAGAACGCCAATCTAATTTGTCGAGAAAGACTTGGAGTGGTTCTTTATCTAATACTCCCTCTAGACGTAAACTGCCATCGGGTAGTACAAAATAATTTAGGCGACTAGATTGTTTGGTACTAGTGTGAGTCAGCTCAAAAACACCCTCTTCTTCACTGTAAGTGAATTCATAGTCTTGCGTTTTGCCATTCTGATACTGCACTATAAAATAACCTCTACGATGCACAAAAGCTTTGCTCCAACGCCAAGGATAAATACTTTCGTTTGGATAACTCACTGCACTTTGCACAAACGACTCGGCCTCATAAGCCCCATGAAAAGCTGGGCGTGCATGTTGGTCGTCATTAAAATTATTTGCCTTAAAATAAGGATATAAGCTTTCTAAGAGCAGTAAGCCTACCACCATTGTCTTGATATTGGCATAAGCCAGCCTAGTAGGAAATCGGTTGTACGTTGGCTCCCAGTCGCTTCGTTCGACCCATCGGTTTTGTATTAAAAAAGCATATAAACGGCCTATGTGAGGGAATAGAATAATACCCGTAAAGAAAATATAAAAAAGCGTGTAGATTTTGACAGAGATATTAAAACCAAAATTGATGGCACTAATATTTACCAGTAAAATAATGGCCAGCAAGCCCCCTACAAAGCGTGTTCTTCTAAATAACAGCAACAAAGCTGCTAACACTTCCAATAGACCAGCAAAGACCGTGTAGCCATAAGCGGTGCCCATTACTGTCCAAAATAAAAGATCTCTGGGAACCTCTCCTACGGCTGTATAAAGTGTATTGGGTTCTGGGAGATAAAATTGATACTTGAATACCTTATTAAAACCATAGAGCAACATTTGTAAGGCTATGTAATAACTCAAAAAGGTACGCAACCAGTAATACCATTGATCTAGGGCTGTAGAAGAGGGCATTCTGAATAAGAACAAAAAAGCAGCAACAGTGGAAAGTAGGAGTAAATTAAAACAATGAATTAACAGCCCTAATGAATCGGAACTGATAGGGGAATAAAAATCATTGGAGTGCCCAAAAAATATTTGGGCACTCCAATGAACCATTTGCATAGCTGTACCATTGAACCAAGAGCGTAAGGAGGGCATCCAGTGCAGCGGCCCTAGTGTAGTGGTTACAAATAATACAACAAATAGCGTTGCTGTAGACAATAAAAAGAATTGGAATTTAGTCCACTCCTGTTGTGCCATATTTTTAAGGCTTGTGGAGACTGACTCCAAATACTAGTGCTAGTGGCAATAATAAACACCACAACCAAGGTCTAGCATCATCAAAAATTGGCACCATGCTGGCTTGTGATTTTAGCTCTTTCTTGAGGTCTTTTTTGAGCGTTTTAATTTCTTGACGAACCGCTTTTCTCTTTGCTTTTCGCTGTTCGCGCTTTTCTTTTGCTTCTTCCTGTTTTGTTTGGGAAGGCATCTTATGAACAGCGTTTAACTTTTTGGGCATGTTGCATACAGCCAAAGAATCACTAGTGATGGTGTCTTGTTTGGTTCGTTTTTGTAGACTTCGATATTTGGAAGGCTCCATCAAACCAAAGTCATCTGTGGATCTAAACGTAAATGTTGTGTTGCTTCCTGCATGACTGCGCCAAGCTATCTTTTTAGTTTGTGCTGTTGCAGTATGAGTTATTCCTATCAATAAACCAATTACGATACTGAGAAAAAACGTTGCTTTCATTGTTACTGTATTTAGTCTTTACCTCTGCCTTTGGGACAAAAAAGCACTATTACTTTAATGTTTACAAAACCAAAGATAAGAATTTCAATATTTATAATCAAATGATACATACAATACAACAGAAAAGTTTTACTAATTATTGTTAATATACTGTCGTAAAGCTTCTTGACTAGATGTATTTTGCATCAATACAATGACTTGGTTATAGTTTTCTTGGTCTTGTGTTTTAGGATAGGCTAACTTGGCAAAATCTAAGCGAACATCATCAAATACGAACAACTCGACCAATTGTGCTACCTGATTGCTGTTTAAATATTGCTCTTCTATAATAGATTTTGCTGCATTTAGTCGATCGTTGTCTGAAGAATAACGTTCAACAGCTGCTTTAGCTGTTTGAAAATCATTATCAGTAAGTACGGCAACGCCTCCATTATTAGAATTGTTATTGTTATTACCATCAACAGTAGTGCCATTATTAGCATTAGAAGTATTGTTATCCAATGTTCCTCCTACACTTTGTATATAAGCAACCAATTGTTGTTGTTTGTCCAATTCAGCTAAGGCATCTCTTACTAGACCATAATTTTGTACATCTGAGGTATGATGGTAGGCATAAATTGCAAAATCTAAACGACTATTCTCAAATAAAAACAATTCCATCAACTCACGTACTTGCTCTGATTTCCAGCTTACTTGATCGCTGATTTGTTTGGCGCGCACTAAGCGATCTCTGTCGTTTGGAATATCGTGCAATTGATTGCTGATGTTGATAAAATCTGTTGAAGAAACGGGTGCAGCCGTTACAGAAGTATTGTTTCCCGTACTGTTATTATTGCCGTAAGGGTTGTTATTATTATTGGAATTATTATTTGGATTGTTGTTATTAGAAGAGGTATTGTTATTGTTGGAGTTCCAATTTGGGGAATTATTACCATATGGGGAATTATTGTTGTTAGTATTCCAGTTTGGGTCATTATTACCATAAGGGTCATTGTTGTTGTTGGAGTTCCAGTTTGGATCGTTGTTGCCATAAGGGTCATTGTTGTTGTTGGAGTTCCAGTTTGGATCGTTGTTGCCGTAAGGGTCATTGTTGTTGTTGGAATTCCAATTTGGATCGTTGTTGCCGTAAGGGTTATTGTTGTTGTTAGCGTTCCAATTTGGATCGTTGTTCACCGAACCATTATTCGGGTTTGGTCTAGGTTGTCCTTGAATCCAATTGCTCAAACTTTGTTTGCTAGAAGGAAACGTCAAGGCATCTACTACGAGGTGATAATTTTGTGGATCGTAAGTTTTGGGATAAGCATACCTAGCAAATTTGTCTTCGCTTGTTTTGAAATCGAACAAAGTAACAAGGGCACTCACCTGTTCTGCATACAAATAGTTGTTATCAACCAGCTCTTGTGCAATCGGCCATTTGTCGGTATCAAATGTTGTAGACTGCAATTGGTGATAAGCACGCTCAAAACTACCTGCATTGTTTGCTCCCATAGATGCAGCACTGTTACTGTTGTTGCCATAATGGGGCTGTGTGTTGGACCAAGCTTTTAGTCGTTTTCTAGTATCATCAAAATCGAAGGTAGAATAGATTTGATAGAAATTGTTGGGGTCGTACACCCTTGGGTAAGCCATTTTGGCAAGCTGTTCTTTTTGACGTTCAAAATCAAACTCCTTTAGTACTTGCTTTAACTGTGCAGCAGAAAGGTGATTTTCATTCAACATTTTTTCGGCTAATTCCATTTTCTCCAAGTCTGAAAATTCCTCTTCTAATTGTTCCATAGACTTTACAAAAGCTTGTTCAGACATTGGAGTAGAGGTATTTTGTGCTACAACTGTCAAAGACCAAAATAGAATCAGTAGAAAAGTAATAGTTATTTTCATAATGCTTGTTTTTGGAGTGAAATAGAAATATAAATTTTTCACTGTATAAACAATAATACTGCCTAAAAAATGTTCCTTGAAAAAATTTGCACAGAATTGTTTTTTTTAAATCATACTCAGCAACCAACAATCCATCCTAATAATCTTATTTTCAATTACTTAAAATTCAGCTTTTGTTATAAATATAAAAAATAAAATTTTGGTCTAAGACATAAAAAAAGGCCAAAGTTTCCCCAAACTTTGGCCATATTCACACCCTATATCCTATTGAAAACAATAGGTTACAGTCTACTAAAAGACAGTTCTTGTATTTAGTAACTTGTACTAAAATGCTTGTTTTATCTTACCATACAATGATACGATGATAATCTAGCAGCTCCAATGACATTTTAAGGCTATTATTTTAAAAATTCGACAATAACAACAACTATTAACCTCTACAAATCAATAAATTACAATCAAAAAAGATTCTAAAAACTATTCAAAGTTTCAAAAAAAGCTCTACAAAAGAAAGCCAGTGTTTTGGAAAACACTGGCTTCTTATTCACACCCTATACTCTACTTTTTACAGTAGATTATGCGCTTCAATTATTCTTTGATAAATTTCAATGTTTGCTGTTGGTTTTCTGTAGCTAGGCGTACAAAATAAACCCCTGCTGGTAATTCTTCAATAGATAATTGCAATTGACTGTTTCCAGCAGCTTGATCCAATATTTGTTGTTTTACAACCTGCCCTGTCAATGCTAAAATACTTACTTGGCCATTGAGTGCCTCTGGGGTGTTCAATTGCAAGTTAATTACTCGATTCGCTGGATTGGGGTACAGCTCTACCTCCCAAGCAACCGTTTCTATATTGGTGGTGTTGATGTTACTGTTGAGAATTGGAGCCAATGTATTCACGCTAAACCCAGGCTTATTTACAAAACGGCTAAAGTTTCCGCTCGAATCTAAGGTAATGGTATCACAGTAATTGATAATGCACCCCGAAACGCTATCAATAGCTACAAAACATAAGTTATAAGAACCATAGTTGTTGTATGTGTGGCCTGCTTGGCTGCCATATGCACCACTATTATCACCAAAGCTCCAATAGAATATAAATGAGGATCCTGATGGTACATTGTTTAGGATAGGCTGAACATACAATTGATAAGGATTGGAAGAATCTTGTACAACAGTCATATCAGGTACAATACCTGCACACCCTTGAGGGCCAGAATTGGCGTTGGTAATTAGAATAGAATCACAAATTACATTTCTACACAATCCTGAAGAATCATCCACAATCAAACAATAGCTGTGCAATCCATTGGATAAATTAACCGTAACATTGGCAGTAGTAGCCACTACATTACCATCAACCAACCAAACATAACTAGTAGGAGAAAGATTACCTGTAATATGGCTGGTGAAGGTTACTGCACCATTGGCTCCAATAGTATGGCTCATCGTAGTATTGTTCAAGTTGCCACAAGGATTGGTTGCTCCTCCTACACAGAAATTTCTAGAATCGACATAAGCAAAACTGCCTCCTGTAATGTTGAAGGTGCCTGCACTATCAGCCAAGCTATAACCGCCACTGCCGTAAGCACAGCACATACCATCGCCCCAGCTATCGTATACATTGAGGGTATAACACCCTGTAGGCAAACACAAATCTTCATAAGTAGTGGTAGCATTCATCCAAGCATAAGAATTTCCACTTGCTACTATATTTCCTGCTGCATCTCTCACATCCCAAGATGTTTCTGAGGCATAATTATCGTGATTTAATGTCAAGGTTACAACATGGTCATTACAAGATGTATTATTCCCAGCTACAAATACGCTATCACAATAAGTCTCTGTACAAAGGCTATCACTTACCGTCAAACAAATCAAACTCCAGCCTGATGGCAACACCGCTTGACCAATACTTCCTGTACTGCCAAAACTCCAACTGTAACTCACTGCATTGGCATTAAAACCACTAATAGTAGGCGTAAATACTCCTACATTCCCCTGTACAGAAGAAGTAAAACTTACAGATGTATTACACGGGGTATTATTCCCAGCTACAAATACACTATCACAATAAGTCTCTGTACAAATGCTATCACTTACCGTCAAACAAATCAAACTCCAGCCTGATGGCAAGGATGCTTGCCCAATGCTGCCCGTGCTTCCAAAACTCCAACTGTAACTCACTGCATTGGCATTAAAACCACTAATAGTAGGCGTAAATACTCCTACATTCCCCTGTACAGAAGAAGTAAAACTTACAGATGTATTACACGGGGTATTATTCCCAGCTACAAATACACT
>JBGCDW010000045.1:0-49319 GCA_045105775.1 Aureispira sp. | reverse complement strand
GGTGTTTAAATTGTTGAAGACTGTTGTTCATGGCACGTTTGACCACTACGGGTACATTTTTATTTACAATCATCATATCTCAATACTTTTTCTAGTGTCTGTAATGTCTGTCTGTTTACAAATATAAAACAAAATGTTTTAGAAATAAGAATTAAAAACAAACAAAATGTTTTAAGGCGAAAAAAAAGACAATTTGAGGCTGCTTTTACGACTTTTAATAAAAGGTAATCACTCTTTTTGAAACAAAAATGTTTTAAATTCGTACTCAAAGTACGATCTCGGTTGTACCTTGTTTTCTTTATTACAAAGATACAACCGCCCACTGGGGCACAACACGCTTCTAAACCGAACCCTCGCACTCGCGAAGCGATCTGGTCTATTCGATACGATTTATCAAATAATCCACTTCCGCACTAAAGTTGGTTTGTTCTATTGGTTGCTTTTAGAGAAATACGAAATGTTATAAAACGTCGTTTATAGGGGATTTTGTGTATCGACAAAAAAAATGCACTACCTGTTGCCAAGTAGTGCATCAAATTATTGCAGAATATGCGATACAATTTTATAAATTTTCCAATACAAAATTGGTCATTTTGTGGTAGAGGTGGGAGCGGGTAGCACCACCATAGATGCCATGATTTTTGTTGGGGTAATAAGCTTCATCAAAAGGAATGTTTTTGGCAATTAAGGCACGAGCCATTTCAGCAGCATTCTGAAAGTGTACATTATCATCGGACATACCATGTACGAGCAAGTATTTGCCCTTAATATCTCCTGCAAAATTGATGGGAGAATTGTCTTCGTAGCCTTTGTTGTTCTCCTTGGGCGTACGCATAAAACGCTCGGTATAGATGGTATCGTACCACTTCCAGTTGATGACAGGTGCTACGGCAATAGCCATTTTAAACACATCATTGCCCTTCGCCAAACAAGAAGTAGACAGATATCCCCCAAAGCTCCATCCAAAGATGCCAATGCGTTCTTTGTCTACATAAGGCTGTTGAGCAAAATAACGGGCGGCTTCAATTTGGTCTTGTGTTTCCAAACCTCCCAAATTCATATAGGTAGACTTGCGAAATGCCTCTCCACGGGCATCTGTACCGCGATTATCCACGGATACAATGATATATCCCTTTTGTGCAAGCATTTGGAACCACAAGTAATTTTGTCCGCCCCATCTGTCCATGACAGTTTGATTGCCAGGCCCCCCATAAGTATACATAAATACAGGGTATTTTTTGTTGGGATCAAAGTTAGGTGGTTTAATCATCCAGCCGTGTAGGACTACAGAATCTGCATTGACAAAATCAAAGAAAGAATGCTCGCCCATATTGTATTCCACCAAGCGTTCTTGTAGCATTTTATTTTCCTCAATGGTACGCACCAAGGTCAAATCTTTGGTAGCGTATACCTTATAAGTGGGTGGTTGTGTGGCTTTAGAATAAGTATTGACAAAATACTCAAAAGTGCTGCTAAATTGTGCACTATTCACTCCTTCATTTGGATGCAATGCTTTGGGCTCGCCTCCTTTTAGTGGTACACTGTACAAACCTCTATGCTTGGCACTGCTCTTAGCCGCCTTAAAATACAATTGCTTATTCTTCGTATCTAAGCCATAAAACTGGATGACATCATAAGCTCCTTTGGTAAGTTGGCGGATTAGTTTGCCTTTCTTATTATACAAATACAAATGATTGTAACCATCGGCATCACTAGTCCAGATAAACGATTCATCCTCCAAGAAGGTCAGATTGTCGTGTACATCAATAAAGTATTCGTTCTTTTCTTCGAGAAGTACTTTGGTGCTGCCATTTTTTGGATTGGCCAAAAGCAAGGTAAGATTGTTCTGGTGGCGATTGAGTTTTGTGATACACAATTGCTCCTCGTTTACCCATTTGATGCGTGGAATGTATTGTTCTTGGTCTGTTTTTTTGATCTTAACATCTGTAATTTTTTTAGATTCTAAATCATAGATGTGTACCGTTACGATAGCATTATCCTCTCCTGCTTTGGGATATTTGAAGGTATTGTAAATGGGATACAATTCATTGGTGTAAGAGGTATACGTAAATTCCTTCACCTTGCTTTCGTCAAAACGCAAAAACGCAATTTTGTTTCCTTTGGGAGACCATTCAAATGCCTTAGAAATGGCAAACTCTTCTTCATAAACCCAATCTGTAGCCCCATTAATAATAGCATTAACGGCACCATCTGTAGTAACCTGTACTTCCTTATCTGTTCCTAAATGCTTATAAAATAAATTATTACCACGCACAAACGCAACACGCTCACCAGCAGCGTCCAAGGTTGCATAACGTTGTTTTCCTGTTTTAGAAACAGTGGTCAAGGTTTCTTTTTCGCGATTCCAAATATAGAAATTAGCTCTGGAAGAACGGCGATAAATTTGTTCTCGATCTGTTTCTAGAACAATCTGGTTTTCATTCTCGCTAAAACTATAACTGGACAAAGCCAAACCTACAGGCGTATAAATAACCGCTGTTTGGTCACCAGAAGCTAAATCGTACTGTAGAATCTGATTGCCCTGTAATACCGAGTAATGTTTCCCATCTTTCATAAAGTTGAACCCTGGAACATATTCTGGATAGAATCTGTAGGTCTCCCAAATATCGGGAATAGTGATGTCTTTGAGTTGAGCGGAGAGCTGCCAGCTTGCACTCAAAAGTAGTATTGTTAGAAGCAGTATTTTTTTCATGGAAATAATCATCTTAATTGAATAAATAAAGACCTATACCAAAGTCTAATTTGACTATAAAAATAAGGAAAATTATGCCGATTTGTAGCAGAAAGAAAAAGTAGACCTTAAGTATAAAGACATAAGGAGGATATTTTTCTACCAATACAAAGCAATACAACAAATTTGCCTGTTGGTATGCTTATGGATATTGGGTGGTATAATGCTAAGTAAGCAAGATAAAACTTTAAAATTTCTAGTTCGTTTTTTTCTGTTCCACCTTAGGCTTGGGTTTGCCCAACATCAACGTCATGTGTCGGCGCAGAATTTTACCCATAGAATTGAGGGTAGAAAACTGGGTGGTCTTATGGTACGTATTGAGATCTTTGATCAGAGCATTGCGTTTTTCTACCGTAGATAAGGTGTCGTTAGACATACAATCCAAAAGACGTTGGATGCGTTGTTGGGCTGTGTAATACCTTTTTTTCATCAGTGTACGTTCCTCATATTGGTACTGATGAACCGTAGGGGGAGGGAGCAACTCCATGCACAACTGGACAATGGAAAGGTTTTCTTTGTAGAATTGGGGTAAATAGGAATTTTTGCGTCCATCATAGCAGATTTGGTCAAAATCTATGGCGCGTATTCTATATTTTTCGCTGTCAAAATCAGGCGTAACATCTACTACATAGTTGTACGCACGCATATCCCCCAACAACATAACAAAACAACGTTCATTAAATTTGACAAATTCTTTGGCGGCAAACCCTCGGGCAAAATTGGGGGTATCCATGTAATACGCTAGAAACATATCGCCAGGAATGCCAGGAATGTGCCCCTCTACCAAGGTATCTCCATCTACCAAAAAATCGAGACTATTGGGGCTGAGTAAATCTTCTAGCTCCAAACCATAGACTCTAGAAGCGTCTGCTTTTTTGATATAAAAATAATCGTGGTTGTCGTTGAGTGTGTTGACAATCCTAACGCGGAAGGGTTTGGAGTTTCCAAATAGGCAATAATCAATTCTGCTAATTTTGAGGTGGTCAATGACCTCTACATTGCCATCTGTTTTGAGAATGGCATAGATATACGTTAGGGCGGTTTCAATTTCTTGCTGAACGAAAGGATAATAGATGACCGATTCCCAAAGCGTATCGTTTCCTTTACTATCGTAAAGTGCTGCCGATTCAAACCAATTGGTCAAGTCATCGTATTTTATTGGAAGAGTAACCGAACGCTCATAGTCCTCTAAATATTGGTTTAAAGATTCGGAAACAGGGAAGCTAGGCTTCTTTTTGGACATATACATAATCAACAGCGAGTATAAAAAGGCAATGAATGAAGATGAACGCCACAAAAGTACTAAGCCAAGTTGGTTTTTACAGCAACTTGGCTTAGAAACCAGCTACAAACTTGCGAGAGCCGCTTCATAATTGGGTTCTTGAGCAATTTCAGGAACCAGTTCGGTATAAGTTACTTGGCCATTCTCATCCAAGACCACCACAGCACGTGCCGAAAGATCGGAAAATAAACCATCGGTCATCAATAGCCCATAAGCTTTGCTAAACGCTCCTGTTGCAAAATCAGAAGCACTAATGACATTTTCTATGCCTTCTGCTCCACAAAAGCGTTGTTGTGCAAACGGCAAATCGCGAGAGATGCACACCACTTTGGTGTTGTCCAATTGAGCAGCTTCTTGATTAAAACGCTTGACAGACATGGCACAAATACCCGTGTCAATACTTGGAAAAATATTTAAAATTACGCGTTGCCCTTTTAATTTTTCTAGAGTCAACGGCTGGAAATCACTCCCTGTAAGATTAAAATCTGGTGCTTGTTGCCCCACTTGAGGAAGTTCGCCAGAGGTGTGTACAGGTTTGCCTTGAAAGTTAATCGTAGCCATAATTTTTTTTTATTAGGATCAAATAGTTATTGATATATCAGCCATTAGAAACAAGCAAGCAGTAATTTTGTTGCAACTACGGAAGAAGTATTTGACGGTTGGTGATCGTATGTAGTAAAATTGGTTTTGTGTCAACGACGGCGAACACGCAGGGCTTCAATGTCTGATAAAGCGATTCCCGTTACATCAGCGATGATTTGGTTTTCTGTGCCTATTCTTTTGAGTTTTTTAGCAATTTCCATAGCCTTGGTGCGCTTGGCAATTTTGGCCGCTTCTTTTTTGGCGCGTTCAATCATCATATACGTTGGCACATGCTTGGTGCTCTCTTTGAGCTTATCAAGCAGGCCAATATCTTCAAAACTTAGAAAACTTTTTTCGCTGATAATTAAGTGATCCATAACAGGTGTATCTACAATCAATCCTACTTGAATGAGCCGATCGGTTAAGTCCATATCCTTATCTGAAGGCCGCAATTCACCATTGGGGTGATTGTGGCACAAAATAATTTTGACCGCTCGTTTTTGTAGTGCTAGACTAAAAACCTCCATCGGTTCTACCAAGCTCTCATTAACAGAGCCTAAGCTAATTAGTTCTACAAATAAAATTCTTTGATTGGTTTCTAATCCAACTACCCAAAAGTGCTCTCTATTCTGATCAATCTTATTCTCACGCAGCAAGATTTTTTGCATAATGGAATATAAATCATCTGAATTGAGGACTTTTATCCGTTCCGCTTCTGTTAGTTCGATGTCCATATTGCTCTTGAGATGTTTATTAGCAGTAATAGGAGAAAGTAGTTTTATTTTTTCTAAAAATACTCTTTGTTTGAATATTTTGTATTAAATGTACGTCTTTTTTTGAAAAATGGAAGAGAAGGAATAATTATGCAACTATTATCTTTAAGTAGGAATTGAAATTTAAAACAGCCCTTCTAAGTAAATCTAATCGTGCGGAGAAGTAATGGAGCAGTATATGCCCGACCAGTAGTGAGAGAGGAGAGGGGTATATGGCTTATGGGTAGAAGATACGCCTGAAAGTATAGAAGCAGTAGTGGTTAATTTTCTGCTATGTAAGGAACTTAGGGGTATTATTAAAATTGTCAGACACCTTAGCAAGTGTCTGACAATTTTAATATACAAGGATAGTATGAAATGTTTAAACCAAAGCATTCTCATTATTAGAATCAATGGTGAACAAGCAAGAAGCTTTGAGATGTTTAGAAATCGTTTTCATTTGTTCAAAACTCTCATCTGTAAAGGCATAATTCATAATGTGCAAATCGGCACTAGGGCCTTTGTGCCAAAAATCGCCCTCAGAATCGTATTCCAGAATACTCATTTCAGATTCTTGAGGCAAACGCGCCAATGTTTTGATGCGTTTTAATTGCAACTCTTGTTCTTCTAAATCACTGCCCGTATCTACCAACTGTATAATATTAAGCCGTGCATTTTTATCATTTTTTCTCCAATTCTTAAAGACAATTAAACCCAGTAATAAGCTCAAGTCATTATTGCCCAATTCCAATTGTGATTCCCAATCCTTTGGTATGGCTTTTATCCATACATTGACCGTGTTTTCAATGCCCAACCCCACTTCATCATTGGGGACATACATGGTTACCGCCCAGTCGTTTTTGAGACTTTGATTGAAAATAGAAGGATATTCTGCTTCTTGTGATTCTTGGTACTTGAGTAAGATGGTATTGGGCCTAAAGAATGCCGTACCGAGTGCTTGCATACTGATATTTACGGCTTCACCATATTGGCGACCATCAATAACAGAATAAGAAGAGGCAATACCTGCTTTATTAAAGGTAGATACCAAATCTTCCAATTTATTGGCCATGCCTGTAGCAGAAGACATGCCACGCATCCCTAAGATTTTGACCGAACCCTTTGGTTTGGCCATCGCATTGATAAGGCGGAACGAACCTTTGATTTCACTGGCTCTTTGCACAGGAATAAGCAACTCAGGTTGCCACGCACGTTGCTCTTTCTTGGGGGATAATTCTCCTGATTTTTTGGTGGCCCATTCGGCCAAAGCCGTAAATAAACCACTTCGAGCATCTCCCTTGCCTGCACTCAAATCCTTTCTCAATAGCATAGCATAAAAAGCAATGACAATCCCTAAAGAGATAAAAGAAACGGTAGAGTTGATAATGAACATAACAAAGAAACAGCCCAAACTGCCCAAAAATGGAATTACAATGGGAACTTTGAGGGTCGGCCTAAAACTAGGCAAACCAAGACTCTGCTCAATAAGAACTACCACATTAATCATGGCATAAGTAATCATAAAGAACATGGTAATCAGTGGCGCAATAGCATTCAAATCTCTTAACAAAAGGGAAAATAAAACCACCACGGCTGTAAACAACATGGCATTTTTCGGCTCTCCTTTTTTGTCCATTTTCTTAAAATGATCACTACCTGGCAGAATATTAAACTGTCCCAAGGCCAATAAAATTCTAGGAGCACCTACAAAAGAACCTAGTGCAGAAGAAAAGGTAGCACCCAACAAACCAGCAATAACAATTGGTCGCCAAGCACTTTTATCAATAAAAATATTGTAACTGGAGGTCAACTCTGCTGGAGTGGCCAAAAGTGCGGCTACAAAAATAAGTGCCAAATAAATAAGTGCTGTCAAAACCACCGCCGCCAAGGTTCCCCTTGGAATATTTTGTCTTGGATTTTCCAAATCGCCCGACATATTTGCTCCAGCCATCACCCCAGTCACCGCAGGGAAGAAGACCGCAAAAACGACCCAAAAGGAGGCTTTATGCTCAAACGATTGGCTATCGGGGTTAAACTCTCCAGGAAATTTACCAAACAACTGAATGGCATCTGCATTGGCCGATATATCTACAGACAACAAGCCCAAAACAATAGAAATAATAGCACCAAAAATAATCACCATCATGACATATTGTATCTTAAAAGCAAAATTGGTACTAATGGTTGCAATACCCGCTACAACCCCAAAGGTACAAAGGTCAACAAGCAGAGAATAAGCCGCATGATCTGGAAATATAGAAAGCCACCCTTCTCTAAAACCAAAAACATACATGGCCACCGCACAAGCTTGAGAAAAGTACAAAGGAACACCAATACTGCCTCCCATTTCTAAACCCAGCGATTGGGAAATAATAGAAAAAGCTCCTCCTGCTCCAATCCGAATATTCGTGGTCATCGAGGACATAGACAAGGCCGTACATCCTGTAATGGTCACCGCTAATACTACAATTAGAATCGCACCAACAACTCCTGCCTGCCCCACAACCCAAGTGTGGCGAAGAAACATAATTACTCCCAAAATCGTGAGCACGGTTGGAGTGAATACGCCTTGAAACGTGCCAAATTTCCGAGCAATATGTGCGGCCTTTGGTGGCGATTCGCTTTTCTTTTTGTCAAATATTTTTTTAGGTGTAATGGATGGTTGTGACATGATATTTTTTTGAAAATGTTATCAAGTTGGGGTGAATAGGATATGCTATTATCGCCAATGTATGGTAAATTACCAACTACAACAGGGTTTTGTTATGCTGAATAGAATTTCCGTTAAAAATGTATATATTTGATTGCTAGGTTTGTATACATAAAGAGCAAAAAAAATGATTGCACATAAATGAATTATACACAAGATACGGTTTTGTCTTGGTTATAAAAAAGTAAAACATTAATAGAAGTCTACTAAAAATGTCTTCATAGGTAGTTATTTTTTATGTCTTATTCAATCGTAGCTCTTATAAAATGCTTTTTTGATGAATGGTTTATGAGAGTAGTAATTTTTTTTACCCCAAAATAGAACTCATCGAGACTTATTGGCATAAAAAAACAGCCATTAGATATTACTAATGACTGTGACCCTAATAATTATTTCGTTGCTGACCAACTAGCGGACAGGCTCTCTGCGCTCTCTACGATCCTCTACACGTTCTCTGGCATCTTCTTTACGTTCTCCCAAATCTTCGCCCAATTCTACTTTGGTCATTCCAATTTCTCTTTTCATCGTCGCCAAAAAATGCTCGGCCACTTTGGGGTTAGCACTTGCTTGATAGTTGACCAAAAGCTCTTTTTGCTTATTGAGCAAAGCTTGACGTTGCTGGTAATCCTTGACATCATCTTGTCGATCTCTAACATCATCCCTTCTATCCTGACGATCATTCCTCAAATCGCGTGCATCTTTGCGATTGTCAATAGGCGTACGGCGCACTTCCGTACGATCTTGGCGAATTTCGCGACTTTCTGAACGTACCTCTGCACTACTTTGGCGCACTTCTATTCGGGCCTGTTGCAGCTTATTGGTATTTTGTTGAATTTCTCTTTTGAAAATAGCAACCAAGCTCTTGGGGCTATGAGCCAATGCGGTTTTGGCTGCTTGCAATTCTTGAATATCGCGATCAAGCGTCATTTTGCCCGTTACAATTTGTTGGCGATTTTGAGCCGCCTCTTTGGCATTCTGAGCAAAACTATTGGTGCTCCATAATAAAATAATCAAACTGCTGATAATATAAGAAGGAATAGACATATGATGAATGGTTTTTGAGAATTTTCTGAATCGTAAAAACAAAACAACAGGGTTTTGGTATAGACTCTTTTTGAGCTGTTGTTGCTGTTTAGACTGGGCTGTTTGGAAATAGTTTAATGGCGTTAGAATTATTTTTCAAAATCTCCAAGGTTACTTTTTTCTACGGCTTCCATATACGTATACCAAACAACTTGTTCCCCTCTAATATCGCCTACTGGTACCTAAAGGCATTTTACATTTTTTTATTAACCTAACAATGCCTAGTATTATGAAACAATACTTTATAGCCCTTTTATTGCCCCTACTTTTCTTTCCAACCAGCAGTTGGAGCCAATGCGCGAACGATGTTACTACACCTATAGCCATTTGCCGAGATTATACCGCCGTGTTAACGAATGCAGGACTGGTTACCGTACAGCCCTTTGATATAGATAGTGGTAGTTCGGATAATTGCGCCATTAGCACGTATCTAATCAATGGAACCGCCCAGCAAATTTTTACTTGTGCAGATTTGGGAGTCAATACCGTTGTGCTAACGGTGATAGACAGTGCAGGAAACATAGCCAGTTGCAACGCCAATGTCACCGTAATAGACATCACTCCACCCTTGGCAAGTTGCAAGGTTGCAGGTACCTATTATCTCAACGCTGCTGGAACCGTAGTGCTCACACCAGCCAATATTGATAATGGCAGTTTAGATCAATGTGGAATTGCTAGTACTTGGATCAACGGACAAGCTCAAGATACTTTTTACAGCAGTGATGTGGGAACTCAAATCGCAACACTAATAGTCGTAGATCCTTCAGGAAACAGTAGTTCTTGTGTCGCTACCGTCCAAATTGTAGATACCATTGCTAATAATCCTGTAGCCATCCAAACTTTAAACCCTCAAACCATTGGCCTAAAGGTATTTCCCAATCCAGTGCGCGAACAATTGACCCTACAAGTCAAAAAAGCGGTCTTAAAACAAGTGCAAATGCGCACCATCATGGGGCAGTTGATAAAGGTCTATCGCCTAGATGGACAAACCAGCTTTGTACTGCCTGTACAAGAATTGCCGCAAGGATGGTATACTATTACTATAATAACGGATCAAGGAGAATTGCACCAAAAGGTTCGGGTGGAGTGAGATGAAAAACTGGAATCAAATATAAGGTTAAATGCAAAACAAATTGTGTTTTTATGTAACTTTTGATAATTTCTTACGTTTAATAAAACAAATTGTTTCTTTTTTGTTTTTCGTCTAATGCTTTTTATGTACTTTTGATGGTACAAAGAAAGAACAAAAAAAATTATTGGCAGGTTAAAATTTTGATGTAGGATGCAAAATAAACCCAATATTAATGATATATGTGATTATATTATTACTAAAATAAAAAGTGAAGGGAGTGATGTTTCTCTCTCTAATTTGAAGCTTCAAAAGCTACTTTATTATACTCAAGCATGGTTTTTAGCTTTTGAAGGGAATCCTTTGTTTGAAGGAAAATTTGAAGCATGGATTCATGGACCAGTTAATAGACAAATATTTAATAGATTTAAATCAAGTAAAATGTTATACTCTCAAATAGAGATTAATGACAGACTCAATGATAATCCTTTAAATTGCCTATCTACAGAAATACAAGCACATGTAGAATCTACATTGGAGGCTTATGCTAAATTCACAGGGCCTCAATTAGAGTATATGACACACACAGAGGAACCTTGGTTTGAAGCACGTAAAGGGTATTCTCCTTCTCAATCTTGTAGTAGTGAAATCAGTGAAGGAACAATGGAACGATATTACAAAGCAAGATTAAGTGATTAATGGGTAAGAGAAAGAACATATCTGTTGGGAAAAATCCGCCTACTGGGAGTAAAATTCCAAAAATTCCTTCAAGCAAAATTAAACAAAGCCCTAAATGGGCTTTTTCTTTTGAATATTATAAGCAAATACCTTATTTTGGACTAGATAGATCTGATTCAAAGTGGTTTATTTCCCTTTTAGAAAAACTAAGGGAGTTAGGTCAAACGCAAGTAGATAGCTTTAAGATAAACCAACCCAAGAAACAAGTTTGGCGTTATCATGCAGTAGACTGGAATCTAACTAATGTACCAATTAAAAGGAGTGATTTGGATTGGTTGCCTCTGGATTACTTAAATAATGAAGATGATTTTCCAATACTTCAGTTTCAAGTGTCTAAAGCATTGGGTAGAGTCGTTGGTTTCTGGGGAATTGATTCTAATGTTTTTTACATTGTATTGCTAGACCCTCTACACAATATTCAACCTTCTGGTGGAAAATATGGATACAAAATAGATGATTGCAAACCCTTAAGTTGCCAATATTCATCAATCTTAGCAGATATTGACCAAGCTAAGAAAAAGAAAACTGAATATTGTGAGGGCTGTACTGTATTTGAACACTTCAGTAAAATTCCGACAAAAAATAATCGAACAAACTTTTTTGCAGTTTTTGTTGACGATGATATAAATGAGCGTTTGATATCCATGAATAGAGATGTCAATGATATTTTAGAAATGGGGTTGCTTCAATATGATGAAGAGGAATAGTATTAATACCCCCTAACAATAAAAACAAAAAAGCCTTCCATTCATTAGAATTGGAAGGCTTTATTTTGTTGGTGGTCCCACCTGGACTCGAACCAGGGACCAGCGGGTTATGAGTCCGCTGCTCTAACCAACTGAGCTATAAGACCATTTTTACTGTAGCACAAAAGTACAATATTACCCGTAATTAAGCAACCTTTTCAAAAAATAATTTAACCTAAGGATTAAATTATTGAAGATCTACAAACAGTAGAATAGTGGTATATTTGTGCTGGTAAAATACACAAGCATTTTTTCAAAAGAAAAGTTCCAATGGAAGTCATAAAAAATATAATTTTTGATTTGGGAGGCGTGTTGATTGATTTAGAGCCTGCTTATACCGAGGCTAGTTTTTGTGCCTTGGCAGGAGGTAGGGATGCTTACCAAGCGGCCCAAAAGGCGTGGGAAGCGCAGGGTTTATTTGTTGATTTGGAAGTGGGGAAGATCGGAGAGCAACCTTTTATCGAGGGCATTCGGGGGCAATTGGCCGATGGGGCGAGTGCTGCTCAAATAGAAATGGCTTGGAACATGATGTTGCAGCACATTCCAGCGCGCGGTTTGCAGTTGGTGGCCGATTTGCGTGCGCGTGGTTTTGGGGTGTACTTGATGAGCAACACCAACAGCATTCATTTGCGCGATTTTAGAGCCATTGCCTTGCGCGAGCATGGCGTAGCGGATTTTGATGCCTTGTTTGATGGGGTCTATTATTCGCATTTGATTGGAGCCAGAAAACCAGATGCCGCCCCGTTTGAGTACTTGGTCAACAATGCCCAAATAGATCCGAGTACGGCCTTGTTTATTGATGACAATGCCCCAAACTTGGTGGGTGCGCGTCAGGCTGGCTTGCACACTTTGCACCATCCTGCCAATACGCCTATTGATGAGCACTTGACCTATTATTTGCAATTGTAATCAAAAAGAAAAACGCGCGTAAATGGGATAATGATCGGAAGTGGCGTAGGGCAAGACTTCAAAATCATGGACACGAACGGGGGGAGGACTGGCAAAAATATAATCAATTCTAAGCAAGGGCAAACTCCCTGCATAGGTGCTGCCAAAACCAATGCCCCGTTCTTGAAACGCATCTTGCAATTTGTACGAAAGTTGCCCATAAGCATACGAGCTTGGTGTGTCGTTCATATCTCCACAAACAATAACAGGATAAGGACTTTTGGCAATGTGTTGGGCGATAAACTCTACTTGCTTTTCGCGTTGTAAGAAAGCATGTTTGAGTTTGTTATTAATGCGCTGGTAAGTTTTTTGGGTGTTGGATTGTCCCAATGTGGAAAGATTACTGCGATTGAGCAATTCGTTTTCGTCGTTGCCCAATCCTATAGATTGCAAGTGAAAGCAATACACTCTGATGGTTCCCTTGGGGCTTTGCAAATCGGCATAAATCGCCCCATTATAACTATTGGGAAAATCGATGTTGCCTTGTTTGAGCATAGGGAACTTGGAATAAATGACCAAACTGCTTCCGCCTCCCTTGCTGTAATAAGGCAATACTTGTTGCATTTGTTGGGCAATTGTTTGATTGTGTGCTTGGGTCTTGCTAGAGAATTCTTGCCCACAAAAAACATCTATATCCTGCTGGGTAATATTGCTTACAATAGTAGCCTGGTCTTGTTGGGCATTGGGCGTTCCTACATTAAAATAGTGTACATTATAACTCATAACCGACAAATCATAAGTGGTAGAGGCAGTAGAGGAAAACCCTTTGAAGGCAAAAAAATTGAGAAAGTGTGCGCCACCCAAGAGCAGCAAAGCCAGAGAAAGATACACGTAGCGTTTGCGTTTGTACATCCAAAACCCCAAAAATAACAGATGCACAAAGAACAAAAAGGGATAGCCCACGGCCAACACAGAGAGCCAGTAGAATTGTGAGGGGGGAATCCAAACGGCCAAGTACGCGCCCAAAAGCAGCACAGCCATAATGATATTTGCTACAAAGATTAAACGGTAAGCAGCTTTTTTGAACCAAGCAAACATGAACTTAAATGGAAATGGAACAGACAGTAATTTGGAATGGTATGATCTCTATAATAAACAGAGCTTAATCATGGCGGTATCGATCTAGAAACACCTTCTCGTCTTTGCTCAAGCTATCATAGCCTGAGCGTTTGATTTTGTCGAGAATGCTGTCTAAACACTCTTCGCGAGACAATTCTTTGTATTTCTGTAAGAAAGAACGGCTGTACTCAGATTCAAAAGAATCTGATTTTTGGCCACCCTTGTGTGCGCGCATTTTGGGTTTAAAAGCACTGGTCGTTTGTTTCTTGGCCTTGGGGCGACGTTTTTTATTGTCCGATTTTTGGGGCTTGCGTGTGAACAAATCCAAGACTTTATTGACGGGCTTGGACAAATCACGCCCTCGTCTGGATTGATTGACGTAAAACCAGCCCATAAAAGCACCGCCCAAATGCGCCAAAGCACCACCTGGGTTTCCTCCAGGAATGACAATTAGATTGTAAACGACCCAAGCAGCAGCAATGTATTGCAATTGAACAGGGCCAATAAAGATAAGATGAAAGGTGCCTTTTGGATTAAACGTAGCGGTAGCCAATACCACGGCCATTACACTGGCGGATGCACCGACCAAGTTGGCTGTTATGCCAGCAAAAGGCGGAAAAATATTGAAGCCAATCATAAAGAAAATGGCACCGCCTAAACCACCCCAAATATAAATAGGCCATACATGTCGATCGCTGAGGAGGTCATTGAGATGACGACCAAAAAAGTAGAGCACCAAAAGATTGGTCGCCAAATGCCAAATGCCTGCATGTAAAAACATGTAGGTAACAATCGTCCAAATTCTCAATGGTAATTTGAGTATTTCAGAAGGGAAATACAACCACTCACTAATCATGGCATAATACCCTGCTGTTGGAGTATTCGTAGCTAAAAAAACAAATACACCCAACAATGCAATGGCTACATGCACCGCAATATTAATCATTATCAAACGAATGATCGCATTCCCTTGATGGTACTTCAATTTGATGTCTTCCCAAATATTTGTCGCCATGATTTATTGGTTGTTGGTATAGATGTTTCTCACAAAGTAGTGGTAGAGGAACCATTGGCACTAATATACGCTAAAAATTAGACCTCGCCACAAAAAATATTGCTCTTAGCTGCTGGACTCAACCAAGAGTTGTTGGAGTTTTGGGAGCAGGGGAAACTTATATTAAAAATTTGCCCCACGTTTGCGCCACAAAAGCACTAGTCCTATCGCAATCACTGCTCCCGATAAATGTACAAAGTGCCCAATTCCTGTAGGGTTTCGTTGTACTTCATTAAAGAATTCCATAGTTGCCAAGAACAAAACTAAATATTTTGCTTTAACAGGTATAGGTGGAATCAACAGTTGAATTTGGCGTTCTGGAAACAAAGCTGCAAAAGCAAACATAACCCCATACGTCGCTCCCGATGCTCCTAATGCTACCGTATGCCAAGCTCTTGCTAGTTCTCTTGTAGCTCCATTGATATTGTCAGGATCAACAGGGATGGTTCCCAAGGCATAGCCCACTTGCTCTGGAGTCACTTGCGTCATTAAGTGATGTACCTGAAAATGGGTAAAAATCACATTTAGAATATTGGCTCCAAACCCCGCTATTAGGTACAAGAGCAAAAAACGCTTGGTGCCCAAGGTTTGTTCTACAGCACCGCCCAAAAAAAACAGCACCAGCATGTTAAAAAATAGGTGAAAGAACTCCGTGTGCATGAAAAAAGCAGTAACCAACTGAAAGGGTTGAAAACCTGGATTTTCCCAATAATGCAACATACCCATCTTAATCATGTCGGGGTGTAGTGCTTGTAACAAGAAAAACACCAAAACATTAATGATGAGCAAATTCTTGACCACCTCTGTTATTTTACCAAAACCTTGCATTGTATTTATTATAATGAAAAGTCACAAAGTAGTGAACTAAAAAAACAAAAAAATCCTCTTGTCTTATCTTCTAACAGTTAGCCAACACAGAAAGTTCTTGAACCAAATTGTTAAGCTAGGTTAAATTAGGGACAAAACAAGAGGAATGTATGTATTGCTTGAAGCAAACACTAGGGCTGTTATCCCATAATGGCTTCTACCGATTTTACCTCAGGAACCATGCGCTTGAGCATTCCTTCAATGCCTACTTTTAAGGTGCCTGAAGAAGAGGGGCAACCACTACAAGATCCTTGTAGAATTACATTAACGACCCCTTTGTCAAACGAATGGAATTTGATATTTCCACCATCCATTTCTACTGCGGGACGCACATATTTGTCCAAGAGTTGTTTGATTTTGGTGACCAATTCGGCATTGTCACCCGTATATTGTTCTTCTTCCTCGGCTTCTAATTTGCTCTTAGCTTCCTCAAAACCCTCTTTCACCACTTCTTTGGCCTCTTGCACATAGTCTTTGATGAACGTTTTGAGTTCCATCATAATGCTGGGCCATTCCAATTCAGGAGTTTTGGTAATGGTAACAAAGTTGTTGCAAATATACACCCCCTTGACATACTCAAACTCAAACAAAGCAGTCGCCAAAGGAGACCACTCTTGCGCCAACGCTTTGGCATCTAGAGGAAAATCCGCCATCTTGCGTGGGTAGAGCATTTGATTGGTGACAAACTTCAATGTTTCGGGGTTGGGTGTTTGCTCGGTATAGAGCATTACGGGTGGTTTTGTTATTTTTTTATCTGTATCTGACATGTTGTTCTAATTTTTTGAAGAGATAGTAAAAAACGGAATTTACCGCTTATTGTCTCAGTGCAATTACTTCCATAGCTTGATGCAAGCACAAAAATAACAAAAAAACAATAGTTTTGTTGGAGGCTTTTTGTTTTTAGTATTTCTATAAGAACACAATACTGTCAAAAGGTATTTTTGAGTGGTGAATACAATTGTATGGTATTCTATACTTAAGACAATTTAACTCGGTAAATACCTTTTATTTATGCGTAGAAAAACGTAGCTTTGCCAGCAATCAATGGGACAATTATGAAACCACTTCAATCATAAAAATAACGAAGGAAGTCTATGCAATTTTCTATTTCTTCTGCAGACCTAAAGGAGCAGCTACAAATTATCAGTGGAGCAATTAGCAGCAATCCTATTTTACCTATTCTAGAAGACTTTCTATTTAGAATAGAAGGGGATACGCTAACCATTGCTGCCACAGATAATCAAACGTTTATGACGGCAGCACTACATGTAGAAGCGGATCAAGATGGACTGATTGCTATTCCTGCTCGTATCTTGTTGGATACACTCAAGCAGTTGCCTACCCAGCCGTTGAAGTTTTCCATTGATATGGATAACTTTGCTGTGACCATTACTTCTCAATTTGGGCAGTACAAATTGGCAGGGGAAGACGGGAATGATTTTCCAAAATTGCCACAGCCGCAAGACGTGCATAGTGTAGAAGTGCCCGCCACCGTGTTATTAGAAGGCATCAACAAAACTTTGTTTGCTACCAGCACCAATGAATCGCAGCCTGCTATGATGGGTGTGTTTGTTCAAATCAACAGTGAAGCCTTAATTTTTGTGGCAACAGATGCCCACAAACTGGTAAAATATACCTTTACAGATTTAGAAACAGATCTAGATGGGGCTTTCATTTTACCCAAAAAAGCATTGGGCTTGCTCAAAAATGCCTTGTCCAATAGCAACCAAAGTATTGAGATTACGTACAATGATACGCACGCAATTTTTTATTTTGGAAATCAAATCTTATCTTGTCGTTTAATAGATGAGAATTATCCGAACTATAGTGCCGTAATTCCTTCTGGTAATCCAAATACCATGAGCATTACACGCACGGATTTTTTAAATTCTTTGAAGCGTATTGCGAATTATGCCAACAAAACGACCAATCAAGTCAAGTTGGAAATTGCAGACAGCAGCTTAACAATCGAAGCAGAGGATTTGGATTTTTCTAATCGAGCAACAGAGCAATTGCCCTGTTTTTATGATGGAGAGCCGATGACCATTGGTTTTAATGCCAAGTTTTTGATTGAAATGCTCAATGTAATTGGAGGCGATAGCGTCAGAATTGAGTTGTCCGACCCCAATCGAGCAGGTATTCTCAAAACAGAAGAACAAGCACCCAACGAGGACTTGTTGATGTTAGTCATGCCTGTGATGTTAAATGTATAAGACTTGCTCTTATAGCGAGAGAATCATAGAAGGAGGCTGTTCCATTATGGAGCAGCCTTTTCGTGTTTTAGTGCTATCTCATAGTATAGTACAACCATTATAAACTGTACAATATGGTTTGTAATAATACTTATTAGGTTATTGTTTTTCTTTTTGGTGTTACTATTGCATAGTGTAACAAGAATATACAGTTTGTATAAAAATAATACTATAAAACAACTTCAACTATTTACCATTCCCATCAACTTAAGTACCTGTTATGAAAACGCTATTATTAATATTCCTTCTAGCCAATTTCTTTTCCTTTCAAAGTGTTGCTCAAACCGCAGAGAGTTATGTACAACAAGGCAATACTTGGCTCAAGGAAAAAAAATACAAAGAAGCCATTGAGCAATACAATGCTGCAATAGCCTTAGACAGCAGCTATGTCAATGCGTATATCAATAAAGGACATGCTTTGTATCAGCAAGAATCCTACACCGCAGCACAAGAGACTTTTGGAAAAGTAATTTCATTCAAACCCAAGCAAGCTAGTGCCTACTTCAATAGAGGACAGGCTTATGCGGCCGCTACGTATTATGAGACGGCCATTTTGGATTACACCGCCGCTTTGGACATCAATCAGGAGTATACCCAAGTACACTATGAACGCGCTAAAGTGTATCAAACACTTGGGCGGAATTTAGCTGCTATTGAAGATTTGACCGAAGTAATGAATTGGCGAGCGACGAACCCTACTACAGATTTGTATACCAATGTTTATACCTTGAGAGGTATTTCTTATAGAATGGCAGGAGATTTAGCCAAGAGTTTGGCCGATCTCAATCAGGGAATCGCCTTGCAAAGTGATGATGCTGTTGCCTATTATCATCGTGGAGTTATTAAGGTAAGCCAAAAATCTATAGAGGCTGGAATGTTGGATTTTACCAAGGCTATTCAACTCAACCCTGATTTTGTAAATGCCTATTATCAGCGTGGATTGGTGTATCACAATCAATTGGATTATAAAAATGCCCTAAAAGATTTTACCAAAGTGCTGCAATTAGAGCCAGCAGCCAGTAAGGCTTATATTGCCAGGGGGTATACTTATGCTTCTATGGGCAAGCACAAGGATGCTATCAAGGATTACCAAGAAGCCCTAGCCATAAGCAAAGATGATGCTGCTACGTATATTCGTAGAGGTTATGCTTATGTAGAATTACAGGATTATAAAGCAGCCATTCAGGATTTTACGACCGTGATAGAAACAGGTTCTGTTTATGTGGGGTATGGTTATAATAATAGAGGCAATGTCAAACGTCTGATGAAGGACTATGATGGTGCCACCGAGGACATCAACAAAGCAATGGAGATTGATTCGCTCAATCCTTTTGCTTATAGCAATCGCGCGCAGTTGGCGGCAGATCAAGGTAAGAAAGTAGAAGCCTTAGCCGATTGGAATCGCGCTGTGGAGTTAAACAATCAAGTAGCGGAATTCTATTATTACAGAGGTCAATTTTACCTACAGGAAAAGCAGTATGATAAGGCCGTGACCGATTTTGGCAAAAGTCTAGAGGTGGCCCCCTCTTACAAAACTAAAGCGACCAAATCGGCCTTAAAAACAGCGAAGAAAAAATTCTTGACAGCGCAGTGATGCTCCGTTACAAAACAACCTTGGGTTGACGCATAATATGGTGCGTTTTGATGGATAAGTCTAAGAATAAAATTCTAGGATTGCCATTGCGCTCTACATGATAGGCTGTATCGTCCAGTAGAGCAATTATTTCTTGGAGTTGTGCCCAACCCAGTACTGCCAACATATTTTGGGCAGTTGCCAGTTCTTTGTCTTGCAAACGGACAGGCAATTGCCCCCTACCAATTTGCAAACTCAAAAATTCTTTAAAGAAATGTAGGCCATATTGTAGAAAAGCTACTTGCTCGTTGCGTCCCATTTTGACAAAAAAATCTTTTTCAGGATGTTTGCCACTTACAATCCCTTCAGTCCATTGTACCAAACTTTTTGGATGACCTTGGTAGCATACGCGTAGCCAGTATAGAAATAAATTGGTCCAGTGTTCCTCTGGTTCATCAATTAAACTCAAGGCTTGGTTGTAATTGCCATCTGCTAATTGTGCTATACGCTGTGCTTTTGCTTGGGGGAGCTGTTGTTCTTTTTCAAGTGCCGCTTGAATTTGCTCCTCGTCCAAGCGTGGTATTTTGACCAACTGGCAGCGAGAAAGAATAGTATTCAATATTTTTTCGGGCTGTTCAGAAACCAGCAAAAAGACTGTATTGGGGCGAGGTTCCTCTATGGGTTTGAGTAGGCGATTGCCCTCTTTGCCCAAAAATTCAGGCAGCCATAAAATCATAATTTTGAAACGTCCTTCTAGTGCTTTGAAACTGAGGCGTTGTACAATCGATAGACATTCATCTTTGGTAATATTACCTTGTTTGTTGTCTGCGTCCAAATGTTGTAGCCATTGGTTGATGCTGAGATAAGGATTCTCTGCCAAGGCTGCTCGCCATTCTTTTATGAATTGGGTACTTGTTGCTTTGGCACCAACTGTTGGGTAAGAAAAATGCAAATCGGGATGTACCCATTTGCCAGCTTTGCGGCAAGCACTACAAACACCACAAGAATCTTGTGCTTGTGGTTGTTCGCAGAGCAAAAATTGTGCATATGCCAAGGCCAAGGGCAAGGCACCATTGCCAGGTTTTGCCATAAAAATTTGAGCATGAGCAGTACGCCCTGTATGATACGTTTCTGCCAATTGTTGTTTGATGGCAACGTGCCCTATGACCTCTTGAAAGCGCATATTATTAGTGCTAGTCTGTTGTTAATTAGGTTGATTTCTTACAAAGAAACATCTACAGCAGTCAGAATGCTTGTATCCAAAGGTTCTACAGCAGGTTCAAATACTTGTAACAATTGCCCTTGCTCATCAAAGAGATATTTCTGAAAATTCCATTGCACATCAGAATCTTGCACGCCGTTTTGTTCTTTTTGAGTAACAAATTGATACAACTCGTGTTGATCGGCTCCTTTTACAGAGATTTTGGTAGTCATTGGAAAACTTACGCCATAATTGGTGCTGCAAAATTGTGCAATTTCAGCATCGCTTCCTGGCTCTTGTGCGCCAAAATTATTGGCAGGAACACCCACCACGGTTAATTGCTCTGAACCAGCCTTGGCTAGTGTTTCTAGCTGGCTGTATTGAGGGGTAAGCCCACACTCAGAAGCTACATTAACCAGTAATATTTTCTTTCCTTTGAGTGTAGAAAAATCAAGAGAATCCCCTTGCAAGCTCTGAATGTTGAAATTGTGAATGCTTTTGGCCATGATTTTGATATTTGAGTGATGATTTGAATAAGAAGCTGCTGTAAGCAACCCCCTATGTTAGATTCGTTCTTAAAAGTTTATCTTTAGAATTAACTTCTTTGAAGCAACATAATCTTACTCGATTGGTTAACCAATAAAGCACAATTTACAAAAAAAAACCTCTTTTTGGGATGTTCTAAAAATACTTGTACAAAGAGAACTTATTAGATATTTTATATTATGTATATTTCAGTCATACGCAAAGCACATTTTAATGCAGCACATCGCTTGCACAATCCCAATTGGTCAGACGAAAAAAATGCAGAAATTTTTGGTCTTTGTAACAATGCTTATTATCACGGCCATAATTATGATTTAGAAGTAAAGGTAAGTGGAGAAATAGATCCTGAAACGGGATATTTGATTGATTTGAAAATTCTATCAGATCTTATCAAAGAACATATTGAGAAAGAATTTGACCATAAAAATCTCAATTTACAAGTAGAGGCTTTTAAGAATTTGAATCCTACTGCCGAAAATATTGCCGTTGTAATTTGGAACATCTTGAGGCGCGAGTTGGAGGATCGTTATGATATTATGGTGCGTTTGTACGAAACTCCACGCAATTATGTAGAGTATGAAGGGAAATAGGTGGGAGAACTATCAAAAAATTCCTATATTTGGAAAGCAGGCATTACTCCCTGTCTGTGAGATTTTGAGCGCAATTTTTATGAAATGACCAAATATGCTTCATAAAAGATAAATCCTTAATCGTAAATTACCCAAGCTGTCTTTCTTATAACCATTTGTAAATGAACACAGGGTCCACGTGTCTGATTACGGCTTATTTAATACTGTCTAGTCAGCTCACTATACTTATTGCACAGCCTTCATTTACACTAAACGGATCTACCATTGTAGTGTCAGAGAACTGTTATCGTCTAACATCTCACCAGTCCAGCAATGATGTAGGAAGCCTTTGGTGCGAATTCCCATTGGATTTAGAGAACTATGTTGACTTGCGTTTTGCCGTCAACTTAGGTTGCTCTAAGTATGCAGGGGAGGGAATGGCTTTTGTGATGCACGCAGACCAGGAAGCATATAATACCTTGGGGTGTAATGGGCCAACCATGGGATTTGGGCGCAGCAGCAATTGTAAGGGGATAACTCCCTCGCTGGCTCTAGAAATTGACACGCGTTACAATAGAAATCACAAAGACCTTTATCATCCTCATTTAGCCTTGGTCAAGGATGGTAATCTGAGCACTCCTTTGTTGGCTCCTGTTCGTGCCAAAGCTTATGGCAAAGATGTGAGAGATTGTGAATACCACGATGTACGACTTACTTGGCAACCCTCCAAACAAGAACTCTGTATTTATTTTGATGATGAATTGAGGATCCAATATTCAAAGGATTTGGTAGACCAGATCTTTGATGGCAACAATAGTGTTTATTTTGGTTTTACAGGCAGTACCAGCAGTCGTGCCAATATGCAGATGGTTTGTATACAATCATTGATTATGGAGGTAGATGAGGCTTTTGAGCGCAAGCGAAATTTCAAAGAATCTATAGGCATTTATCCCAATCCACTCAAGGAAAAAATTACCGTAGATTTAGATTTGGCAGAAGAGCAAGATGTGCAATTGCAATTGTACAACAGCGCGGGAAAATTGGTGTACGAGATTCCAGAACATTCAACACAAGACAAGAAATATTTTTTTAACTTGCCAGGTCTTCCATCAGGAGTATACTATGTCACCGTGACCAATGGGAGCGAACGGGTGAGCAAAAAGGTGGTACACATTGCGACCATTCGGGCTTAATATAAATAGCAGTAGGACACAACTGCGCCCTACTACTACAAACATTATCCATTATTTATTCTATAACCAATTGCTCAGACGTGCGATTGTTTCCTTGAGTGATATACACGATGTACACCCCTGCTGGAAAGTTTTTCAAACTAATCTGATCGTTGTAAACGCCATTAAATTCAGGCACTTCTTTATCGTACATACGTTTTCCGTCTAAACTTACTACACTTACAGCCAAAGCCCCTTCCTGTCCTTCATAAATTACATTGACATAATTAGTACTTGGATTGGGGAACAACGTTAGTGTGGTTGCTGCTGTTGATAAACTTATTGAAGGTTTTTGATCTTCTTTGGGGGCAGTTGGAGCAGGCTCCTCTGCTGTATTGTCATTTAGGGCACAAACTTCTTCCAAAGCAGCTACTTGTTGGCTATTGGACGGACGATTGGTTAGGGAACCCATCACAACATCTACTTGTAATACCTGATCGCCGCGTACTACTTCTAAGCGTACAGGATCATTGGGGCGGGTGTTTTGAATCATTTCAGAAGCATCGGAATGGCTCTTAACAACTACATCATTAAAACGAATGATTTTATCGCCAGCTTTGAGACTGCTTTGAGCAGCTTGTGTGCCTTCAATAACAGACATTACTAGTGCTCCACCCCCATTTTGGGAAGTGACATTTTGCATGTAAACGCCTAAGAATGGGTTGCCCTCCATCTCTTGCAAAGCAGCACAAGCACTAGCTGGATTGCTGTACATTTCGCAAGCTTCTTGTTTTTGAGCCAGACGTTTCTGCACCTCTTTGCGATCTGCCCAACTCCCTACAATAGCGGTTAGTGTTACACGCTTGTTGTCACGCAACACCTCTATAGTCATAGGGTCATTCGGTTTTTTGGTCTTCTGAATATGGTTGTGTACGGCTTGGCTATTTTTAATCGTTTTTCCATCTAAGCCAATAATTCTATCCTCTGCTTGGAGCTCAGATGCTGCTGCTCCTGTATTTTTGATAATAGAATTGATGCGCACACCAGTTGGTGTATCATCGTGGGTAGATTCTAAGTAAACCCCTAGAAACGGACGGTTGGTCATTTTTTCTACCTCTTCACAAGGGTTTTTAAAATTATCATAAGCTCTAGCACGCTTATTGATTTTTGTTTGAAGGGTGGCATTGGTTGAAACGACTTGTCCGTTTCTTTGATAATCAATGCGTATCGTTTCTCCGCCCTCATAGTCTTTAATCATGGCAATAAGTTGCTGGCTGCTCCAAACTTTGACGTTATTAAAAGCAACTAGACGATCACCTGTTTGTAAGCCAGCAAATTGAGCGGCAGATTTGTCAGACACTGATTTGATAAGCACACCAGTTTCGTCTTTTTCGAGAGAAACTCCTAACTTTGCGTACCGAGCTTTGTTGTACGTGTAAGCATAATGACTGTTTTGAGCCAAAAGCCCTAGACTACTTCCGAGAAATAGTCCAATAAGGAGTATAATGTTTAAAATTTTCATTTGTATGGATGGTTTAAGGCAATACAGAATCTTGCCTGTTAGAAAATGCCAACAGTTGGTGCATACATTTTGATGGTTCAGTAAAATGTATAGATGTCAGAATAAATAGTACGCTTGATTAGGACCAAATAGGGATGGAAAAATTATAATGTAAAACTAACAGAATATTGCCTTATTGATTCTTAAGGGAAGGTTAATAAGGCGTTAATTGTTTTAAACGAAATAAAATAAGGATAAAGATGCAAAACTTAAAATTTATGTTGCTACTAATGGCAACGATGGGAATTTTTAGTTGTACACCCAAAGTGGCCGAAAAAATGGAGGCAAAACCAACCGTAGATAACACGGTAGTAGCCGAGGAACCTGTTGAGGTATTACATCCTCCTGTATCTATTGACGGGGGCATTCAGATGAATTATCTGTATGCGGGGATGCCCAATGAGATCAAAGTCAATGTTCAAGGGGGGAGCTCGGCACATTTGGTTGTAGAAACAACCAATGGAACTTTAGCTCCAGCTGATGTAAGCAAAGGGTTGTACACCTTTTTTTATAAGTATTCAGGGATGGTGGTAGAGATTTATGCCAAAGATACGGTTAATAATATCACGGTGGCAGAGAGCTACGAAGTCGTTCCTTTTCCTGCACCAGATGCCTATGTCTGGACGTATAGAAAACCAATGCCCAATAAAAAAGCACAAGAGATGGATGCGATTACTTTTCGTGTTCAAAATGCAATCGTTTTAGACCACAGCTATAGAGTACCTGCTCGTTGTGCTCCAACCTCTTTCAAAATTACACATATTACTAGTGGAGGAACCAAAAGTAGCCATTTGAATGAAGATTCTATTGGAAAATTTGATGAAACAGCCTTGGCTATGGTACAAGCGGCAAAGTCTGGTGATATTTATATCATAGAAGATATCAAAACGCGTTGTTCGCCTGCACCCATCAAAAATATAGTCTATGTTCTAAAATAATCAAAAAACTATTTAATTATTTAATTTGCAGTATTTTAAAGTTCTGATTTAAAGTTATAGGAAAATAATAAAAAAACTTTTTTCATAAAAAAAGAAAAAAAGTAGGCAAAAATTTTACTAAAAAAAATTAAAAGCCTTAAGTTAGAGGTAGGAAGAAGGGAATACTATTAAAAAATAATTAAAATTCCCTATCAAATTTCCCACTTTCTGAGGAAATTACAATATCGATCAAAGAGGTGTGTTTTTATAGATTAGATAGTATGTTTTAACCTAACTCAGGCTTCTGAGTTAGGTTTATCTATTTTTAAGAGGGTAGGTTATTCTTCTAAGATAGCGACTACACGAGCAGGAGCAGCAGAACCACCTTTGATTTTGAGTGGAAAAGTAGCTACTTTAAATCCAGTTGTTGGCAGTGCATCCAAATTTGTCAACTGCTCCATATGGCAATACTCATAATCGATTCCTACCAAATGCGCCTCCCAAAATAATTCTGTATTATTACTCTTTTTGGCCTTTTCAATCAAATAAGGCAAGGGCAAATCCCATCCCCATTGGTCGATGCCCATTACTTTGATGCCCTGTTCGATTAGCCATTGTGTAGCGGCTGCACTCATGCCCGTTCCTTTAAGAAAAAAATCTTTGGTACCCATCCATTTATCTCGGCCTGTTTTTATCAAAACAATCATTCCAGGGCTTAAGGACAGTTTTTCCTTTTCTAAAAATGCTTGAATGTCATGGGCTGTAATGGGGTCAAAGTCCTCTTTATGTTTCATATCAATGACAATCCCATCCCCATAACACCATTCCAATGGGACTTCATCTATTGTTTTGGCACGTTTGCCCATACACAGAGGGCCATAATGCCAAGGCGCATCAATGTGAGTGGTAGAGTGTACCCCCATTTTTTTGATTTCATCATCGGCCCAACCTGCAAATTTTTGTGGAAATAGGCGAAAGGGCAAACCAAACAATCGAACCAACCATCTGCCTGCTTTGTGGGACTTGTGCTTGATTTTGACCTTCATAAAAAAAGGATCATTAGGATTGTATTGAATGGTTTTGGAGAGATCGATAATTTTAGTCATGTTGTTGTATGTGGTTTGGGGCGAATTAAATATCACCCAATTGAGGGCGCAACACAATTTCCTCTACTACTGTTTGTTGGCTAAGTTGGTAAATGTCCCAGAGCGATTGTGCAATATCTTCGGCTTTCATAAAGCGTTCTTGAGGCAATGCTGTGCCATCCCAAGAAGCGGTATAAGTAGCACCAGGCAAAATAGCTGTTACCCGTATACCCTTGTCTTTGACTTCTTCCCTTAATACTCTAGAAAAGCCCAGCAAAGCATGTTTGGAAACAGCATAGGCACCATAAGGCATAATACTAGCAATAGAGCACATATTAAAAACATGTCCTTTTTGTTGCGCTAACATGAGGGGCAAAAGGCTTTGAGTGAGATAATAGGCACTATAGAGGTTTAAATCCATCATCGTTTCAAAAGCATCTTCTGTGGAGCTGTCTGTAAGTGGACAAGGAATAAAAACACCTGCATTATTAACAAGTACATCCACGCTATTCCATTTTTCTTTGACAAGCGCCCCAAAATCCTTTACGGCTTGTTTGTCGCTCATATCCACTACAACCCCTAAGAATTTGCCCTCATATTGTGCTTGTAGGGTTTGCTGAAAGGCTTCTACATCAGCCGTTGTACGAGCGCAGAACGCTACATTGTAGCCTTGTTTTGCAAATAATTCAACAATAGCGCGTCCAATTCCTTTGGTAGCTCCAGTAACAACAGCATTCATGATAAGTGTATTTTTGTGTGATAATTCTATGAAGAAAATTATTGATTTTTTTGAGGATTATAATCAGGACTAATAGCCTTCCAACGTGCGTTGTATTCTTGAGCTTTGGCTGCATTGCCCAGAATATTGTATGCCACTTCTACATTGTATAAAATAGGAACAAAATTAGGATTGATTTCTAATCCCTTCATAAAGGTACTTAATGCCTGAGCGTGCAATTGCGTGGACTCTTGTACTCGGCCTTGTTGATGCAATTGTCCTGCTTTGATTCCTTGTGCTACCCCCAATAAACGAAGGGTTTCTACATCTTCTTGTTTGTATTCCAAGGATTTATTAAGAGCATTGATTGACGGATCTACCTGCCCCATGTACTGACCCAATAATTTTCCCATATCTCTATAGGCTACAGAGAAATTGCGTTTGACATCGGGGTGGTCAGGACGCAAACGGGCTACTTCTGTGTAGGTTTTAATTGCCTCTTGATAATACTGTAAAGCGGCAGGAAAGGCCGTTGAAGCTGTTGCAGGGTTGATTTTTCCTCTATCTTGGGCAATATTGCCCAGCATAATATTGGCGTTGCCACGCAAGAGCCAAGCATTGTTATAAGTAGGATGCAACTGTATGGCTGTGATAGAATGTTTAAGTGCCCGTTGCACCTTTTCTTCTCTAGTGTTGAGGTTGCCATCTTGCTGTGCGCGTGCTTGCAATACCCCCGAAACGGCATTGTTGAGCTTGGCACTGTGTGGAGAATAAGCAACATCTGTGGTAAACAAGGTGTAGTCATCATACCAAGCCCTATTTCTAACAAAAGTTTTGGCACTGTAAGCAAAGCAAACAATTCCCAAGATGATTAAGGGTGTTTTCATACTATTATCCCAAGTTTTACCCGCAGATTTGGCGCGTTCTATGAGGCGGTATAGCCCCATTGCACACAAAGCACTGAAACCCACAGAGGGCAAAAACATAAAACGTTCGGCCATGTTGGTTCCAATAGGAAACAACAAATTGGAAACGACGGAGAAGGTCGCAAAGTAAAACAACAAAAAGAAGGCATAGGCTTTTTTTCGCAATAAGCCTGTTAATAATAAGAAACCAAGCAGCAAGTGAAATAGAATAGATAGCAAGGTTTGAGGATGCGAAAAATCAGGGATGACATCCAAATTGGTGCGAATATGCTTTGGATAATAATCATTGGTTAGGGTGCCAGGATAAATAAGCAGTTTGATGTACTCAAACCAGGTATAAAAGACCGTTCCATAATGTTCACTAGTCGTATAAGGAACATATCTATTGCCTTCTATTTTTAGGAAGGGATCATTCATTAGTTCTTTAGCAGGGGCATTGTTGGTCGTAGCGGCCAAAACACTACCTGCATCTCCTAAGATGGGGGCACGAATCCCAAACCAAAACACCAAGGCCAAGACCACAAAAACACTAGTAACTCCTGCAATGTAGGCATTGTTCTTTGGGGTGAAAAAGTAGAGCGCTGTCGGAATCACTGCCAAGAAAGTAATGGCACTTTCCTTGGAAAAAATAGCCATGATAAAAGATAAAACAGCACCAGCTAAATAAACTACGGCTGTTGCCCCTTCTTTTTGAGCCGCTTTTAAGACCCAATACGTACTCAATAAGCCCCCCAAAAGTACCAAAATTTCATCTCTACCCTTGATATTGGCTACCGCCTCGGTATGAATAGGGTGGGTGGCATAAAGCAAGGCACCTGCCAGCGCAATAAAATAGCCTTTGAGTTGGCTTTGCTCTCTGGTGGGATTGAATAATTGTAATAATAATAAATATAAAACCATACAGAGCAAACCATACAGCAGCATATTAAACAAATGGCTAATCATAGGATTGCCATTATAAATATAATCGCCATCGGCATCCTTGACAGGATTGCCTGCTTGATCCTTGACCTTTTTGCCAAACAACTGCAATTCCAAGGCAAATGTAGCCACCGAAAAAGGACGGTAACGCCCTCCAGCTACTAGATTTCGCTTACCGCCAAAAAAGCCTGTAAAGGTGTCTTCCTGCCAGATTCCCTTCATTCCAGCCCAACCTTTCTTGGTGTATTGGTTGCGTAAGATAACAATGCTATCATCTACGGCATATTGATGCCCTAGTGTATTGACATACAATCCACAACTAACCAGAAACACCAATAGCATATGCATGTTGGTATTGAACCAAAAACTTTGGTTCGGAATATCGTCCTGAGGTGGCTTAACAGTATACTTAGTAGCAGGCTTGGTTGCTTTAGAGACCGTTTTAGCTATGTTTTTGGTATTTTTTTTAGGCTGTTTCCCCTTATTAGAGGATTTCTTTTTTTTGCTCATAAGGCAAGGAATTGAACGAGATAAAAATAGCTACCCCAAATAGGGCTACATGGGATCATTATCAGGTGCGTCTTGTAAAATAGTCATTTTTAGATGAATATCTTCTAGGGGGCGATCAGGCAATTGACTGTTGACAGAACGGTGGGTTTGGACTTGTACAATTTGTTCCAAAACGTTAAGCCCCTCTACGATTTGTCCAAATATCGTATACTTTCCATCATATTGAGGCAAGCCACCATATTGTTCGTAGGTGTCTATTTGTTCGGGACTATAGGTTCTATTTTGTTCTAATCCAATAGCCTTTAGTTGGTAGGCGCGAATAGGCTGCCCATGTATGAGCATAAATTGAGACCCATTGGATGACTTGTCAGGATGTGCTTTGATACCACGGTGATAGCCACAGAGTGCCCCTTGGCGCATGAGAAATTGGGGCTGAATCTCTGCTGGAATGCGATAATCCATTTGGTGCATGCCCAAGAATTGTTCGGGGGGAACAATACCTCTAGAAGTGGGATCCCCTGCTTGTGCCATAAAATTGGGTTGAACTCTATGAATAAGCAAACTATCATAGAACCCTTCTTTGACCAACTTCAAAAAATTATCGCGGTGTTGAGGGGTTTCATTCAATAGCTCCACCACCATTTTGCCATATTGGGTGGTTATTTGAACTTTGGCTCTTGGCAAGGCTGCAATGGCGGCTGCTTTTTGGGCAGATTCGGATAGGGCTGGATCAGACGGGCTATCATTGCCACAAGCTCCTAGCAAGAGCATTCCAATCATCCATAGGCTCCAATAGGGAAGCGATAAGCAATTAACTGTTCTTAACATGTTCGATATATTCACTGATTTTGCATTTTAGTAGGCGTTCTTGATTGGCTCGTCCTGCTGGTGGCACAGCCGTTTGTTTCCAATGAGGCCAGCCATCATCGTCGTAGCCTTCTAATTCATAATAGCCATCATAACTGAGCAGGCGACAAACGGCAATGTGCATTAAGTCTTGACGCTCTTCTTTGGTGAAGTTAGCGCGCAATTGCCCTAATTCTTGCAGCCCAATCGCAAATAAAATACCTTGTAAATCGGGTAATTTTTCTAACGCCAATAATCGCCTAATTTCAAAGCGAGCCGCCAACCATGCAGCATCTCCCTCAGGAGTATCTTCATATAAATCATCCTCAATAGGATCAAAACCATCAAAAGCAGCCATCGTATTGTTTTTGTTATAAGAATGAATAAGTACGTTGTACGGTAATAAATCCTTACTTCCTATTAGAACGGTAAGATAAGGCTAAATGTAATAGGCATTATTACGAATAGGGGGTATAAAAAGTAAAAGTAATATTTACTTACGTGAACTCGGCAAAGCCTCGGTTTTTTATCAATCAAGACAATAGTAGTATGTACTCCTATTGCTGCTTTTAGGATAATATTAGGAAGCCGTATTATTTGATTTGAATGCTGTTTAAATCAATCAGCCCCTCTTTGATGGCATAAACAATGAGTCCTGCTGTATTTTTGATGCCCAACTTAGAGAGTAAGTTGTTTTTATGGCCCTCTACTGTACGCTTGGTAATGAATAGTTGTTCGGCAATTTCTTGCGCTGTTTTTTGTTGGCAAATAAGGTTGAGAATTTCCTGTTCTCTGCTGGTAAGTTGAACATTGGTGGCAAATTTTGGCTGGGGAGCTTTGGACGTAATCTGGCCACGCATGGCTTCTACCTGTTCGGGAAGAAAGTAATAACCCTTGTCATAAACCGTTTGAATAATGTTTAGTAACTCTCTAGGTAGAATTCCCTTGGGAAGAAAAGCACTGACCCCTGTTTTGAGCAAGTAGCCAATAAAGGAAGCTTTGTAATAAGAAGAAATAATAATGACCTGCAAATGTGGATAGTTTTGGCGCAATTGTTCGGCAATATCTGCCCCATTTTCTTCCTGTAAGTGCAAATCGAGTAATAATACATCTAAGCCCTCTACATTCTGTTCTAAGAATGCCAACAAATGAATGCCTTCAAAAGCTGTAAAAACAACCTCTGTGCTTGGTTCTCTGTTAAAAAAATCTTCTAAGAGCCGAACAATTAATTGTTCGTCATCTACAATAGCTAAACGAATGGGGTTATTGTTGCTCATAATTTTGACGATTGATAATAACTAAAAATGAACTGCCTTGTTGAAGTTGACTTTTGACATGAAAGTGTCCTTGGAGCAAATCACTTCTGAGAATAATATTTTTGAAACCTAAGCCGCGTTTTAGGGTATCTACATCAAACCCTTGCCCATCATCTTGTACCCATAGCCCTATCCATTGGTTGCCAAAGTGTAGGTGTACCATTAAGGTACGAGCTTGTGCGTGTTTGAGGGCATTGTTGACCAATTCCTGAAAAATTCTAAATAATTGTAGTTTGGTAGCACTATCCAAGTCGTTTTCACTGCTCTGGCCACAAGAAAATTTGACCTGAAGTTGGGCACGAATTGGATGCACAAAAGCTTCCATGAGATCGTACAAACTACTGTCTTCTAAGAGTGGTGGACTAAGATTATGAGAAATCTGGCGCGCCAAAACCATGCTGTCTTGCAATATGGTGCTCGTATATTCCAAAGGTTGCTCCGTGTGCAGGCTGATGAGCGCAATGTTGATTTTTGCAATCAAATTGTCATGCAAATCCATCGCAATACGCCCGCGTTCCCGTTCTTGTATTTTGATGCTATCTTCTAATAGTTGTTGTTGGTAAGCCACGCGTGTTTCTTGCACTTTTTGCTGCTCCTTTAGGAGTCGTAAAAAGTACAATCTAGTAAAAAAAATAAAAAAGCCTACCAAAAGAATTACAAAGCCTAAGACCAATGCTAGCCAAAGTGCAAAGTTTTCTGGGTTTTGCCATGCTGCCATGTTGTATTATCGTTTTTAGGTAATAGGGGAATATGGCTAAAATTATTGTTTTAAGGAATGTTTTTGCGCGCTACGATATTTCCATATTCTATAACTTAGGAGCGTATATAGAAAAGAAACACTAAAGGCGTTAATCATCCAAAATGGCGCAACGACCTTTAGTGCCTCATTAAGTAAAAAATTGCTCGAAAAGAACAGCAGTGTATTAATCGAAAAATAAATTAAAAATCCGCTATTTAGAATCCACAATTCTCTATTTAAAGGCTCCTCACCTTGTAAACTTACCCAAAAGTAATACAAGCAAAAGATGACAATACATAAATCAGATGCTACTGTTCCCAAGGCATGAAAGTGTCGTACTGACAATCCATTGTAGGAAAGGTAAATATTAAAAGCAATTACTCCTGCTGCACTAGTAATTAAAACAAGCAAAATAGGAGGTCGTTCCTGTAAAAACTCATCCAAGTATAATTTACTAAAAATAAGCAAGGTTGCCAAGCTCAATGCAGGTAGTATAAATAAGTTGGTGCCCATGTGTTTGATGGACAACAGACCTAATAGATTTGCAAAAGCAGTAATCCAAATAAAAAAACTGATTAACCTAAATTGGTTGTTGAGCCATTTAAAGGAATAACCACTGATAAGAACTGCTACAAAAAGTGTGAACCAAGCAGGTAATAGATGAGGGGGGACGTTCATTGGAGACTAAGAAGGTGGTAAAGCGTATTCTAATAATTGAAAATCAGAAGCTGGAAAACCAGAATAAGGTGGAACAGGTTGTATTAAATCTTCAGGCTTATCATAGTCTATACCGCCTGGAGTAGAACTCCAAAGAATAAGGTCTACTTGCCATATGTCTTCAGGCTTTTTAAGGCCAAATCGAGCAACTACATATAGAGTGTTTGGAAGCTCAAAAAGTGTTGTTAGATCACTAAAAGGGATGACTAAGATTTGTACCATAGTCTGATTGGTAATTTGTTCTTCTACCCAGGTATCTTTGTCTGAATCCCATGCTGCAATGGCTTCCTGTGCTTGCTGAGGAGTGACGTTATCACTTTTTAGGGGTTGTTGGGTTTGTATGAGTTTTAGGAATTGTTGGAGAGTGAAAGCCTCTGAGTTGTAATCGAATTGAAACAAGTTGCTATTGTACTTTTCCTGATTATTTACTACAGATAATGAATCCGTATAGCTATCTACACAGAAGGAAGATAAGAGTGTATTGCTGTTAGGATTTGTTACACCTAAGTAAGCATGTATGTATTGTTGCGCCTCGCTTTCATGGGCATCAAATGTGCTCTTCCATTGCTTATAGGCATCTTTTGTAATTATAAAAGAGGTGTTATTATTAAAAATAGCAGTAGCAGACTGCTCATTATCCCTTACAGTATTCCAATTTTGAATCTCTGCTGTAGCTTGGTTTAAAATCTCTGACATGATGTTGATTTTTATAATTATTTATTAATAAAAAGTATCATTAGGCCTTACAGAGATAGCAATATGAAGATGTAAGACAATTTGTGTAGGGGAAGTAGAATAGGAGACTATTATTCTTGTTACTAATGTAATAATACTTTGTGAATTTTTTACTTTTTTTATTAAAAAGGCAAAAAACGAATCGCATATCTGTTTGCAAATCAATTTGTTAGTATTTTTTAATTGTTTCATTTTTATTATTTTGATCATCAAGACCATAGCATTTCATTTTAAATGAAGATGATAGAATAAAACATCGATTTACTACAATGAAGTACCAAAGAGAGCAATGTAAATCCTTGAATAAATGTGTTTGTTTCCTCCCAACTAGATACAGGACAAAAAACGTTGTACGAGTTGTCAGGCATTTTTAATGGCAGCATTGCTTTTTATACTGTACTGAACCCTCCAAAACAAATGCTAATTCAATTAAGCATACTTATGAAATATGTTATCCCAAAAGCATTTATGATTCTTAAAGCATAATGCTTACCTTTGCAGCGAGCCAACAAGTCTAAATTTTGACTTTGTTGGCAGCATTTATTCAGGGCTTCGCAGCAATAAAAAAAGGGAGTAGAACCAATGAACTTAAAGCAATTATTAGAGCAGTATACCAAGGATTCGCGTACCCAAACCCTTATCCAAACGTTGGCACAACAATCTTTTCCATCCATTCAACTCAAAGGTATCATTGGTTCACAATTGGCTTTTGTAGTGGCTGGGACACATGCACAAGCAGAAGTTCCATTTTTGATTATTGCTAGTGATAAGGAGGAAGCTGCTTATTGGCAAAATGATATTTCGGCACTGCTAGGAAAACATAGAGATGCCTTATTTTTTCCCGATTCGTATCGCCGCCCTATGGGCTTTGATAAATTGGATCGAACGAATGTGCTGCAACGTACAGAAACAGTGAGCAAGCTGGTAGAGCACCCTAATGCACCTGCTATTGTGGTGACCTATCCCGAAGCTTTATTTGAAAAGGTGGTTGCACCAAGTAATTTGAGAGAAGCGGCTATCGAAATTAAGGTGGGAATAGAACTAGATGTGCCTTTCTTAAATGAGATTTTGGTAGAATATGGCTTCAAGCGAGTGGATTTTGTATACGAACCTGGGCAGTTTGCTATTCGTGGAGGTATCATTGATATTTATTCGTATGGTAATGAACATCCTTATCGAGTGGAATTGTTTGATGTGGAAGTAGAGAGTATTAGAACCTTTGATCCCACCTCTCAATTATCGACCAAGAATATTGCTTTCGTTACGATTGTACCCAATGTCAATACAGAATTTAAGGCGACAGAAAAAGTTGCCTTACTAGAGGTATTGCCTCCCAAAACACTTATTTGGGTATCTGATGCAACCATGCTGCTGGATAAATTGCAGTTGTGTTTTGAAAAATCGAAGGAAGATGTCGCCAATATAGAAACAATGGTACACAAGGCACGCCACGAAGAAAGTCTACTACTCCAAGAAGCGGCTTTTTTGTTTCCTCGTGAAATCATGGGGGCGTTGGGTAATTTCTCGGTAGTAGAATTGGGCAATGAACCCTCTAGAACGCCCAATACAAGTATTGTTTACCGAACAACTCCTCAGCCTAATTTTAATAAGAATTTTAAGTTGTTGATAGAGAATCTAGATGGTAACACTGAAGATGGAATTAGCAACTATATTTTTGCAGAAAATCCGAAGCAAATTGAGCGTTTCTACAGCATATTTGAGGATATGGAGGTAGAAGTGAAATGGTTTGCCATTCCTACGGCCTTGTATCAAGGGTTTGTGGATCATGAATTGAAGATTGCATCATATACCGATCATCAAATCTTTGAGCGTTATCACCGTTCCCAATTACGTAAGGGTTTTGATAAGAATAGTGCCCTAAAGATTAAGGCGTTGAGTGAGTTGAAACCAGGCGATTATGTGACGCATATAGATCATGGTGTGGGGCGTTATGGGGGCTTGGAAAAAATTGAACTGAAGGGCAAGTCCCAAGAGGCGGTAAAATTGGTGTACAAAGACAATGATATCTTGTATGTAGGCATTCAGTCTTTGCACAAAATTTCCAAATTCACAGGCAAGGATGGCAAGGCACCTAGCACCCACAAGCTGGGTTCCAATGCTTGGGCCAATACCAAACGCAAAACCAAAACTAAGATCAAAGAATTGGCCTTTGACTTGATTAAGTTGTATGCCAAAAGAAAAGCCACACAGGGAATTGAGTTTCCGCCCGATAGTTATTTGCAAAATGAATTAGAGGCTTCTTTTATCTATGAAGATACCCCAGACCAAGCCCAAGCTACGCAAGATGTGAAGGAGGATATGATGAAGCCTTATCCTATGGATCGCTTGATTTGTGGGGATGTGGGATTTGGGAAAACGGAAATTGCTGTTCGGGCAGCGTTTAAGGCTATTGTGGCTGGCAAACAGGTGGCTATACTGGTGCCCACTACTATTTTGGCCTTGCAACATGCTCAAACGTTTAGAGAGCGTTTGCGGAAATTTGATGTGAAGGTTGATTATATCAATCGTTTTAGAACGTCTAAGGAAAAAACGGCTATTTATAAAGCACTAGAAGCTGGCGAGGTGGATATTCTCATAGGAACCCATGCCATCTTGAATAAGCGGGTGAAATTTAAGGATTTGGGCTTGTTGGTTGTGGATGAAGAGCAAAAATTTGGCGTAGGATCCAAAGAAAAATTGCGAAATATGCGGGTCAATGTTGATACGCTTACTCTAACGGCTACCCCAATCCCTAGAACCTTGCAATTTTCGTTAATGGCAGCGCGAGATTTATCGGTCATGAATACTCCGCCCCCTAATCGCCAGCCTATTGAGACAGAGGTGCGTACGTTTAATGGAGAGGTGATCAAGGAGGCGATTGATCGAGAAGTAGCGCGTGGTGGACAAGTATTCTTGGTACACAATCGTGTCAATAGCTTGCAGGATATGGCAACCATGATTCGCCAATTGTGCCCCAATGCGGATATTGCCGTGGCGCATGGACAGATGGATGCAATTACATTAGAGCAAACGTTAATGGATTTTATCAAGGGCTATTACGAGGTTTTGGTTTGTACCAATATCATTGAGACTGGGCTGGATATTTCCAATGCCAATACTATTATTATTAATAATGCCCATCATTTTGGATTGAGCGATTTGCATCAATTGCGTGGGCGTGTTGGTCGTTCTAACAAAAAAGCATTTTGTTATTTATTGGCTCCTCCACTTTCTACCTTGACAAGTGATGCGCGTAAGCGTTTGCAAACAATTGAGCAGTTTTCGGAGTTGGGGAGTGGTTTTAATATTGCCATGCGCGATTTGGATATTCGTGGAGCTGGAAATCTACTAGGAGGGGAGCAGAGTGGTTTTGTAATGAATATGGGCTATGAGACGTATCAGAAAATTTTGAACGAAGCTATCCAAGAATTAAAGGAAACGGATTACAAGGATTTGTTCAAAGAGGAATTGGAACAGAAGCGTGAATTTGTACAGGATGTGAATATTGAATCGGATTTGGATTTGATGATTCCCGATGAGTATGTTACGTCTATCCAAGAGCGTCTGTCACTGTATCAGGAATTGAACAAGATTGATACAGAGGAACAAATCAAAACGTTTGCGAGTATGTTGGAGGATCGATTTGGGAAGATTCCAAAAGCTGTGACCAATTTATTTGGAGCTATTCGTATTCGCTGGAAAGCTAAAGGGCTTGGTTTTGAACGTATTTTATTAAAAAATAGAAAACTGCGTTGCTATTTTATCAATGACCAAAAATCGCCTTTCTTTGATAGCCTGTTTTTTGGACAATTATTGGATCATATCCAAGCCAATAGCGACCATCGTTTTTTCCTAAAACAATCTACGCGTTATCTCATGTTGGTTTGCGAATCTGTGAGTAGTTTTAAGCAAACGTACCAAATTTTGGAGGAGTTGGAAGAGGCGGTCTTGAAGCAGGCGAAAGGAGCCGAGCAGAAGCTACAAGATTAGTTGGACTGTTTGGAGCGAGCATGAACGGTATAAAAAAAAGCATTCTAACCTAAGTTAGAATGCTTTGTGGCCTCTGGCAGACTCGAACTGCCGACACACGGATTTTCAGTCCGATGCTCTACCAACTGAGCTAAGAAGCCGTTTGCTTTCCGTTGAAAGCGACACAAATATAAGACAAAGCGCAGTGCATTTCCAAATTATTCGTTATAAAAAGGTGAATTATTTTTTGCGAACGCGAAGAATATCAATCTTAGTGGGATATTTTGCATATAAATAGTCTTGTACAATACAGAGTTGTTCTAGATTTGGATCCAAAATAGGTAATTCAATATTTTTGTGCTGAAAGGATAATAAATGATAAGCTTGCAGCTTTTTTCCTTTGGTGTAAAAAATTTGTCCTTCATGCCACTGAAAATATCCCAATTCAAGCAACGGAATAGTCTTGATATAGTTGCCTAATAAATCAAATACCAATAATCCTAAATTGGGAGAGTTGAGATAGACTCTATTATCGGCTTCTAATAAACGCACAGGATCTAATGCTTCGGTCAGGAGTAAGTTTAAATCCAAACTTTCGACCAATACTTCATTCTTTTGGTCTAGCTTTTTGAGGGTGTAACTGTTGTTGTCAAATAGCCATAAATTGTTGTCCGAAGCCGTACCCAAGGCTTCTACTTGTGGAAGATCTAATTCTGATAAATCATGGCGTTGCAATTCGCTCAAGGTTCGGTCTAGAAAAATGACGGTAGCGTAGTCGTCGTAATACACCAGTATACGGAAAGGATTGCTTACATCTATGTAGGATATTGAACCCAAGTTGTTTTCATTAAACTGAAAGATTACATTTCCCTTGTTGTCGTATTTGAGCAACGTATTGTCACCCACTAATAAATAAAGTTGTTGCATTTTGTCTACCTCCATCCAACGGGCAGTTTGAGCAATACTTTGTAGAGGCTGGAAATGGTATTGGTCTTGGCAGTAGCCTGCTACGCCAAGCAGCATACCCCAAAACATCAAAAAAACACGCAAATAAATCATAAGGAAGAAGAATTAGCAGTAGAATAGACAAAAGGTTCAAAGGTCGGATTTTCAAAAGCCATTAATTGCAGTTGTTGACCATCATAAACAGCATACGTACAAGAGTTGAACCATTCTCCCAAATTAATGTAACGAGCGTGTCCATTTTCTAACAAAATATCCAGAGGAAGGTGGCGATGACCAAAAATAAAATAGTCTAAATGAGGGTGTGCTTTTAGTTTAAAATTAGAATAGAGCAACAACCACTCTTTATCAGCACCCAGAAAATATTCAGGTTCAACTTGTGCTGTTCGACTAGTTTTGGAGGAAAAATGCGCCAAACGAACTCCCAAATCGGGGTGCAGCCACCTAAAAAGCCATTGGCAGAAAGGGTGAGTAAATATTTTTTTGAGTCGTTTGTAACCATAATCTTCTGGCCCCAACCCATCGCCATGCCCAATCAAAAAATGCTGTCCTGATAGAGTAATCTGAATAGGTTGGTGATGCACGGTAATACCCAGTTCACTAGGAAAATAATCAGCCATCCAAAGATCGTGGTTGCCCACAAAAAAATGAACATCAATGCCTGCATCACTCATTTGAGCCAATTTGCCCAATAAACGAACGGCACCTTTGGGAACAACCGTTTTATATTCAAACCAGAAATCAAAAATATCGCCGACTAAGTAAATCGCTTTTGCGTCTTGCTCAATCAAACCAAGCCAACGTAAAATTTTTTGTTCTCGCAAACGACTACTAATTGTGTCAGGTGCTCCAAGATGAAAGTCAGAAGCAAAATAGATGTTTTCCTTATGGGAGGCCTTCATAATGAACTTTTTATCGCTAGATATATTTTGCGGTTAGTTGAATTTAACTACCTTTGCAGTGTTTTAAGAAAAGCAGCTTGAATGAAAAGAAAAGTTGTTTTAAAAGTAGGGTTTAATACGAACGATTAGGGACACATCCATTCAATTTTTTGGATGGAACAAACTTAATCAAAACATTTGAAATAACGAATAGACCTAATCTATGAACGATATTTGATTAGAAATATAGTAATAGAACATAATTTTATATGGACTGTGTATAATAAATCCAGTTAATTGGTCGTTAAAACTTAAATATAGTTTTTTTGAAAAACACAAACTTTCTATTCAGGAAAATACTTTATTCAAAAGGAATAATAATTCACAATACTTAAAGATTGAATAATCTTTGTAATTAACATCCCAATTTTAATTAACGCAAAGTATATAGTTTCTTAACAATAAGATAGCCTTTTAGCGCCCGAACTTCATATTATAGTAAGCTATCTTAGATTAACTGAACACTAAAGAATTGTATCTTATCCTATTATGAACTTTGACAAAATTAGTTCCACACGCTCCTTCAATGCCGTTGGTGTATTGGTGGTAGGTGGGCTGACACTAGGCACTATTATCCCCGCCAATCTTTGGTTTAATGAATATTTAGCAAGCCATGCCTTGCTAGTTATGCTATTTTTTTTGATCTCTGGTTTTATGGGGTTGATATGGCGCAAGAATACAGTGATATTGTTCAACTTTATGGCCTGTATTGCGGTTTGTTCTTTCTTAAAGGAGCAGGGTATTTCTACTACAGCCGAAGTGTGGCACCGACCAACACAACCAACTGTACGTGTTGCCAATTTAAATTTGCGCGAAAGCGATGACTTAATGGTCTTGCAACAGCGTTTAGCCGACTCAAGGGTTGATTTCTTATCCTTGAATATTGCTCCCACTATTGAATTTCCGACTCAAACCTTGGAATTACTCAAAAAACGCCTTCCTTATTACAAAATAATCAATACCAAAGAGGAAAACCGCACCTTAGTTTTTTCTAATTATAAAATAGAAGCTTTAGACACCTTTCATTATACAGGCAATAAAAGTATTAGTATAGTAGGAACTTTAGCTATGCAAGAAAATCAGATGGTTCCATTTATTAGTACCAATATTCCTGTCAAAGATTATGAACTCCCAGAAGCACAACAACACTGGACAAATCTTAGTCAGTATATGACCAGACAGCACAGTCAGGTATCCACCGCTTCTTCGTATAATAATGTACACTTAACAGCATGGGAACCTGCTATTCAGGCATTGTGTAGTGCTAAAAATGTATCTGATCAATCAGAATATAGCCCAATGTTTTTACAGCCAGAATATCTTTTTTATGCAGAAAATTTGATTTGCAAGCAAGTAGAGGATTTGTTGGAAGGGCATGGTGCCGTAGCTACTTATGAATTTGTAGAAACTTCTTTTAGCAGAAAGCCCAATTTTTCAGAAACATTAAGAGGAGGAGCGGCTTTGTAAGCACTGACAAATATATAACACCATCGTTAAAACGCGTCTTTAGTGGAATGATTCTAAAGACGCGTTTTTTTTGTTGGAGCACAAAGAACTAGCAGAAATGTATTAATATTGCACCAAATTTATGCAACCTTTTATGGCATCGTCAGACAAATGAAAGACCAGACAACACTTAATACACCTGCCCACAAGTATCTACCCATTTTTCTATTTCTAATCCTTTCTCTTATATGGGGCAGTTCTTTTATTTTAATCAAGCGTGGATTAGAATTTTATGAACCAGGACAAGTAGGCGCATTGAGAGTCGTCTTTTCTTTTTTAGTACTACTTCCTTGGGCCATTCCTTCTCTGTCCAAGATTCCTAAAAATAAACTAGGATATGTGGCCATAACGGGGTTTTTAGGCAATCTTATTCCCGCCTTCTTATTTGCCAAAGCAGAAACAAGTTTAGCCAGCTCTATTGCAGGTGTTCTTAACGGGCTAACACCGCTTTTTGCCTTTATCATTGGGATTATCATTTTCAAAACAGCTTGGAAAAAAGAGCAACTTATAGGCTTAATCATTGGATTTGTAGGTACGATAGGATTGAGTTTTGTACAAGCAGAAGGAGCCTTAGGGACAATAAATCAATATGCTATTTTGGTCGTTATTGCTACGATTTGTTATGGAATTAATGTCAATTTGCTCAAAGTCAAATTAGGAGATGTTGAGCCACTGCCACTCACAGCAGTCGCCATGTTATCTATTGGGCCAGTGGCACTACTGTATTTATGTACCACCGATTTTTGGACCGTAGTAGGGAGCACCCCTGCTTCTTGGCATGCCTTGGGTTATTTGGCTATTTTGGGAATTGTAGGAACAGCCATAGCCTTAGTTTTATTTAATATTCTCATCCAAATGACCTCTACTGTATTTGCCACGGCTGTCACTTATGTTATCCCTGTAGTAGCCGTTATGTGGGGCGTATTGGACGGAGAACAACTGCATACCTTGCATTATGTTGGGATGGTGTTGATTCTGATAGGCGTGTATATGGTTAATAAATGGAAGTAATTTTTTGTAGCGACAAGCCCCAAGTGCTGGCCACTTCCTTATAAAGCCGTACATATCACTCGATTGACGGTACAAATGTATTCAAATGGCTTGAGCGAGATAAAAGAAAACTATTGTCAGCAAACTATCCTAAGAGAGAGAGTATTGGGCTTTTTGTTCTCAGCAGAGCCAAGCTCTCAAAAAAAAGCTGTACTATTGTATAATTTTTAGATCAATCAATGACAACTATGCAAGTGGTATCTTCCCCTTGGACTTTAACCCTCAAATTATTGCTTCCCATGTTTTGGTTTACCTTTTTTGGTGGCCTTACTATTGTTTTGCTTTTTAGTGATTTGGAAGTACTGAAAGAACCTTTGACACCATTTACTGCACGAGCAATCATGGTTTCCTTTTTGATTTCTACCGCAGGTTTGTACTATCTGCTTTTCTCAAAAATCAAATGGGTGGCAATGGATGAACAATATTTTTACGTGTCTAACTTTGCTAAATCATTGCAGTATACCTATGATAGTATTGCCAAAGTAGAAGAAACCAAAGTATTCTTATGGCAAAAAGTAACCTTACACTTTCATCAACCCACACAATTTGGGACAGCCATTGTGTTTATCGGCAGTTATTATTGGCATTATTTCTTAAAACAGCATCCTGAAATTCTAAAGCAATTGGCAGGAGCTACTGCTGTAAGTGAAGGTGCCACTGCTGTAAGTGAAGAACCGTAAAGACCTCAAAGGAGGTTTTATTTTATCATAAATACACAAAAATAGTCGTGACAACATTACAAAACGCCATAGAGCAGGCTTGGGACAATCGCGCTTTGCTCAAAGAAACTGCTACTCAAAATCATATTCGAGAAGTACTCAACTTGCTAGATAAGGGAGAGTTGCGTGTTGCAGAGCCAGATGGAGAGGGCTGGAAAGTGAATGAATGGGTCAAAAAGGCAGTTGTGCTTTATTTCCCTATCCAAAAAATGGAAACCATAGAAATGCCACCTTTTGAGTTTCATGATAAAATTCCATTGAAGAAAAATTATGCAGAATTAGGGGTACGTGTCGTGCCCCATGCTATTGCACGCCATGGTGCTTATGTGGCTGCGGGTACTATTTTGATGCCTAGTTATGTGAATATTGGTGCTTATGTAGATAGTGGAACGATGGTAGATACTTGGGCTACAGTAGGCTCTTGTGCTCAAATTGGAAAAAATGTACACCTCAGTGGTGGTGTTGGTATTGGTGGGGTATTAGAACCCTTGCAAGCTGCTCCTGTTATTATTGAGGACAATTGTTTTATTGGCTCTCGCTGTATTGTAGTAGAAGGCGTGCGTATAGAACAAGAGGCGGTATTGGGTGCCAATGTAACGATTACACAATCGACCAAAATTATTGATGTTTCGGGAGACGAGCCAATCGTATACAAAGGACGTGTTCCTGCTCGTTCTGTTGTCATTCCAGGAAGCTATACCAAAGAATTTCCAGCAGGCTCTTATCAGGTTTCTTGTGCCTTAATTATTGGAAAACGCAAAGAAAGTACGGATAAAAAAACATCACTGAACAGTGCTTTGCGCGAATATGATGTAGCCGTGTAAGCTATTGTTGCTTTATTGAAAAACACAAAAGTGGCCGATGCAATTCAAGCATCGGCCACTTCTTTTTATTGGTATCATTAGGAGTCGGGGCCGGAAGGCTCTTCTACAATAGGAATACGTCGATAGACAAATTTATTATCCTGAAAATAAACATCCAAGTTATTCTCATTCTTAATATAATCCAAGCCAGCTTTATCAAACGGACGTGCCGAAAGCGTTACTTTTAAGGTACTTCTATCCAATTGATCAATACGCATCAGTACATAAACATTGGGATTCTTATTGATGTTGTTAGCGGTATATGCGGTTTGTTTCTGGCGACGATAATATAAGACATTGTCCGTGATCCAATGATAATTATAACCTCCATTGGGCTTAATAGCCGTAGGATTGGCCGAATCTTTTTTGTGTATTTTAGAAAAGCCAAAGATGCCCTTTTCTACATACAATTGTAAAGAGGTGGAATCTTTAGAATTGCGGTCTTCCCACAATCCCAAAAAGCGTGCTCTATTGAGTTGTTTTTGTAAATTGAGGCGGCGATAACGTATTTTTCTATCGCTAAACAAGGGCCGCCAACTGTCGCTGGCATTCAAGATAGAGTCCAAATCTTTACTCAGCCATTCTCCATCCGATAAGGTAACATACAACAAATCCTTGACAATAGAATCGACCCGCATTAGAGAATGCTTAGGCGGATTTTGTTTGGCTCGGAGTGGATTTTGATCGGGCAATTTAGCATAGCGAACATGGTGCTCGTCCAACCACTTATAAGTTTGTAGCTTTTTGCGAGGTATGGATAATTTATCCAAAATTTTAGCTTGCGGAATTTTTAAAAAGGATAGATAATCGTCATCTACCGTCAATTGGAAAGAAAAACTACTGGTAGAAACATCATCTTCCCAGCGCCCTTCTAGTGCCTTTTGGAGAGATTGTGCAGACAGCGTACTGTGACATACCCAAAGGAGAAGTCCAATAATAAAGAGTTTCATTGGTAAGGAATTATGAGAATTAATTGATTGAGAAGTTTTTAAACAACTTCAATAAGAAAGAAAGATACTTTGGTGTAAGTATTCCTAAAAATAGGAAATAAACTAAGATATAAAAGACATACACGTCTACAAAAGTTTATAAAGAACCGATATGCCTGTAGTTAATAACTGCTAGAATAAAAACAAACAAGCGAACAACCATTGCTTTGGTGGCTTGTTATGAAAGATACATAATTAATATGGTATTTCTTGGAGGCTATTGTCTTTGAGAACTACCAACCTATAATTCCTCAAAATTTTGTTGAAAAATTTTATCTTGTTCGTTCAACAATCAAATAATTAGGTATGAAGCGACCAGATTTTTCTAGCATCAATCCCAATCAATGGACAGAGGCTACTAAGGAGCACCAACAAACTTGGGAAACCTCAGAAACGATTGAAATCAAATCTTACTATACGGCTAAAGATATAGAGGGTTTGCGTCATCATGAATTTACAGCAGGATTGCCGCCATTTCTAGGCGGGCCTTATGGAGGAATGTATGCGATTAGGCCGTGGACCATTCGCCAATATGCGGGTTTTTCTACGGCAGAAGAAAGCAATGCTTTTTATAGAAGAAACCTAGCCGCAGGCCAAAAAGGATTGTCGGTAGCCTTTGATTTGGCTACGCACAGAGGCTATGATTCTGATCACGAACGGGTATTAGGAGATGTAGGAAAAGCAGGGGTAGCGATAGATAGTGTGGAGGATATGAAAATCTTGTTTGATCAAATTCCATTGGATAAGATGTCGGTTTCTATGACGATGAATGGGGCTGTATTGCCCATCATGGCTTTTTATATAGTGGCAGCAGAAGAACAAGGTGTGGATAAAACTGCCTTGGCAGGAACCATCCAAAACGATATTCTCAAGGAGTTTATGGTGCGGAATACGTACATTTATCCGCCCAACTCCTCTATGCAGATTATTGCAGATATTTTTGAATACACGGCCCAAAATATGCCTAAGTTCAATTCTATTTCTATTAGCGGTTATCACATGCACGAGGCTGGAGCACCTGCTGATTTGGAATTGGCGTATACCTTGGCCGATGGATTGGAATACATCAAAACAGGCATTCAGGCAGGCTTGGATATTGATGCTTTTGCACCTCGTTTATCGTTTTTTTGGGGCATTGGCATGAACCATTTTATGGAAATTGCCAAGATGCGTGCAGGGCGTATGCTGTGGGCTAAATTGGTCAAACAGTTTGAGCCTAAAAATGTAAAGTCCTTGATGTTGAGAACCCATTGCCAGACTTCTGGGTGGAGTTTGACGGAGCAAGACCCTTTTAATAATGTAGCTCGAACCTGTATTGAAGCCATGGCGGCTGTATTTGGAGGGACTCAATCATTGCATACCAACTCTTTTGATGAAGCGATTGCCTTGCCCACTGATTTTTCTGCGGGCATTGCGCGAGATACACAGCTTTATATCCAGAAGGATACGAATGTAACCAAAGCTATTGATCCTTGGGCAGGTTCGTATTATGTGGAATCCTTGACCAATGAGCTGGTACAAAAAGCATGGCAACACTTGCAGGAAGTAGAGGAATTGGGCGGCATGGCCAAAGCCATTGAAACAGGGGTGCCCAAAATGCGTATAGAGGAGGCGGCTGCTCGCAAACAAGCACGTATTGATAGTGGCAAGGATCAAATTATTGGCGTTAATGTTTTCCGCTTGGAAGAGGAAGATCCTTTGGATATTCTCGAAGTAGACAACAAAGCGGTACGAGAAGCACAAATCAAAGGCTTAGAGCAAATCAAGTCTACGCGCGATGACGTTGCTGTTCAAAAGAGCTTAGAAGCACTGACAACAGCGGCCAAAACTAAGAACGGTAATTTGTTGGCATTGGCGGTAGAGGCGGCTCGTCTCCGCGCTACTCTTGGCGAAATATCGGATGCCTTGGAAGTGGTTTATGGTCGTTACAAAGCCAATACAAGAGCCATTTCAGGCGTTTACTCCAAGGAAATTGCCAAAAATCAAGATTTTCAACAAGCCCAGCAATTGGCCGATCAATTTGCCGAGTTGGAAGGTCGCCGCCCGCGTATTATGATCGCCAAATTAGGCCAAGATGGCCATGATCGAGGAGCCAAGGTGATTGCAACCAGTTTTGCCGATTTGGGTTTTGATGTAGATATAGGGCCGTTGTTCCAAACCCCCAAAGAAGCCGCCAAACAAGCGGCAGAAAATGATGTCCACATTTTGGGGGTGTCGTCCCTTGCAGGAGGGCACAAGACCCTAGTGCCTGAAATTATTGGGGCATTAGAAGCCTTGGGCCGACCTGATATTTTGGTGGTAGCAGGAGGGGTCATTCCTGCACAAGATTATGATTATTTGTATCAAGCAGGGGTGGCAGGGGTATTTGGTCCAGGCACTGTTATTGCCAAGGCGGCGAGTGCTATTTTGGATATTTTGATTGAATCGGTGGAGGAGGTGGAATAGTTCTTGTCCTCTTTTATATAAAAAATAAAAAATGCAACTCAAAACATTATCCTATAGAGATTCTAATTGGAGTATAGAAAACTTACAATTGAATGAGGTGAGTTTATTGGTTGGTAAGAATGCTACGGGCAAGTCTAGGACAATAGCTGCTATTGCTCGTCTTCGCGATTTAATAGAGCAAGAAAAGTTTTTAGAGCAGTCTACAGAATGGGAGATTTCTTTTATCAACCATAATAACAAGATCATTGATTATCGTTTTAGAACAGGAAATTCGGGCAGGGAAATAGTGTATGAAGAGATGATTTATGATGGAGAAGTTGTTATTAATAGGAATAAACAAAAGGAATCTAAATCAGCTACAATAAAAAATATTTTAACTAAACAAGAAGAAGAAATTTATCCTCCTAGTGATAAGTTGATTATTCATACCAATAGAGATATTAAAAAATTTCCTTATTTGGAAGAAATAGCAACATGGGCAGAACAATCTTATGCGTTAAAATTTGGAAAATTACACCCTAAAATGTCTATTAATGGTGCAGACTATGCCTCTTTTAAAGCCATTGCAGAATTGCCAGCAATGTATGAAGAGCTAAACGCAGCAGACAGAAAGAATGTAGTTGATAAATTGAATGATTTGGGGTACGAGGTTGTTTTGGTAGAACTTCAATATTATGCTGGTTTACCGATGCTTATGTTAGAGGAGAAGGGGATTGTCCGAACAGTTTCGCATCTTCAAATTTCTCAGGGAATGTATAGAGCATTGGCTCTACTTATTTATTTTCAGTACCTAAGGAGTAAACAGCAGACGGCTACATTCTTCATAGATGACCTTTGTGAAGGATTGGATTATGATCGAGCAACAAAGCTTGGTAAATTTTTATTTAAAACGGCTTTAGAAAATAACATACAACTCATTGCAACTTCTAATGATAGCTTTTTGATGGAAGTAGTCGATTTGAAATATTGGAATGTATTGGTCAGAGAAGGAACCAAAGTCACAGGCATTAATGCACAATCATATCCCAAAATCTTTGAGGATTTTAAGTTTACAGGACTTTCTAATTTTGATTTCTTTTCCTCCAGTTATCTTAAATCTGCTTTGAAATGAGAAAGATTGCTGTTTTTGTAGAAGGCCAAACGGAATTAATCTTTACTCGTGAGTTAATCCTAAAATGTTACGAATGGCAAAATGTACAACTAGAATGTTATTCTTTGTTCAATGATGCTGATCTGAATACGGAAGATTATCCTTTTTCCAATCCTAATGCTTCTATTTATTATCAATTGCTAAATATAGGCAATGATAAAAAAGTGCTCTCCAGTATTTTGAAAAGAGAAAAATATCTATTTAGTAATAATCAAGCCTTTGATAAGATCATAGGTTTGAGGGATATGTATTCTAAAGAATATAGAGAATTAACAACCAATCACACGATTAGTCCTGAACTTAACCAGAGGTTTATTGATAGTCATAAAACAACTATAGAAGCGCGTGCAGCACAACCCAACAAAATAGCTTTTCAATTCTCTATCATGGAATTAGAAGCTTGGTTTTTAGGGATGGATGAACTTATTTTTAGAGTAGAAGATACGCTAACGAATGAGGCGTTAATCCATAAATTGGAAATGGATTTAGTAGCCATAGATCCCGAAAATACAATTTTTAACCCAGCAAAACGCCTAAATGCTATCCTAGAATTGGCAGGAAGTGGTTATAATAAAAAGAAAGACGAAGTAAATACATGGATGGGGCATATTGCAAAGGAAGATTTTTGTGTACTTTATAGACATTATCACGACTAAATTCGTAGCGAAAAAAGCATCTTTTTCCCTCACTCATCGTTAAAAATTGATTCCATAGCACTGCTATGAACTAAATGCGCTAGGACTTTTGTACCTTTTAGGTACAACCCACGCAGATCGCT
>JBGCDW010000044.1:0-48265 GCA_045105775.1 Aureispira sp. | reverse complement strand
GTTCGCTGTAGCATTTTTTCCTTTATCTGCATCATCGAAAGACGTACAGCCTCTCCGAGGATGCACGTTTTCGCTTCTTTGTTAAAGATAAAAATCAGAACAGCTCTCTTTTCATAAATTCTATTCGGGATAACCGTTATTTAAATTAAAAAAGCACCATCTTAAGAATTTTTATTCCTAAAATAGTGCTTCTCTGTCTATTGTATATCGTACTTATACTATTGTTTGTCCATAGCAATAACCACTACTGCAATATCCTGATTGGAATTTATACGTTGCTTAAAAGCAATAGTATTGCCTGAGGTTTTGGTATAATTTAAACTGCCAAAGGCGCGATTGCCAAGAGCAGCCATTACATTATCATAAAAATTGCCTCGTCTAGCTTGATCTATACGTTGGCGAATTTGATCGGGATTGAGTTCTTTCTTAGAATAAACAATAGCCATATAATCGCGATTACCCGATTGATCGGCTTCTAAAATGCCCTCTTTGGGAAATAAACGCGTACCTACAATCCCCAAATAAGCAGAATAAGCATTGGAAGGCGGAAAAACCTTGATGGCGGCTCCTTGGCGATTGCCTTGGTCTACTTCCTTGCTAAATACATAGGTGAAACACTCTAGGGAATTGGTGATTTCAACTTTGAAGGGGGTGCCTTTTTTGATCGGAGTAGTGGTTTCAAAAAGATTGCCTTTGATTTGGCGCAAGTTGAAGCCAGTTTTGCGGTCGGGGCTATAAATGCCACATTCAATAGCAATTTCTTTGGCCGCTTGGGTGCTTGCCTTTTGCTCAGGAAAAACACCATAAGCCTCTCTACAAAAGGTTTTAAAATCATTGTAGTTGACATACACAAAACCATTGTCGCCCCACTCTGTTCCCCAACTGTTCTGAATTTCAAATAATTGTTTATTATCATCATAACCAATTAGGCACATGGCATGACCACCCAGACGGTCTACTTGTCGCCGTTCGGCACTAGTGGGTCGCCAAACTTTTTTGCCAATCATATTCTGAAAAGAATAAGGAACTTTGGCCGCAATAATAACGGGAGCACCTTGTGCAATATTCTGTTTGACGGCCTCTAGGTCTACATCGTAATTGCGTCCTGTTTTGGTGAGGCGATTATAACCCTTGATGCGATGGTTCATAGCGGCGCGCAATTCTTGCTGACTGGGCTTGTGGTTGCAACTATTGGGATCATAGGGAAACTTGGAAAATGCTATCAATCCTTTGTTTTTCATGTGTTCTAATGCCTCTCCTGTAAATGCTCCCTGACAGTTGGGAACACCAATTTGATTGTACAAAAAGGAAGGGCTATACGCCAAACTATTGGGGTTGTTGCCTGTGCGTACAGATTCGAGAATAGTTCGGGCAGCATAAGAACTCGCCCAACCCACACAGGAGCCTTGTTGCCCTTGATTGCGTGGTGTAGGCGCGAAACGCCTTAGTGAAACTTGTTTGGGTATATTGTATTTGGGGCTGGAGGCCGAGAGGGATGCAAAAACCTTGTATTGCTTGTAGCGTTCTTGGTCAATATTGCCCCCCATAGAATAACGTTGTTCTTGGTTGGATGGAGCGGTATTTTGAAGACCATTGCCCATAAAGAAGTAAACTACCCCACCTACAATAAGGAGCGGGACACCTATCTTGGGATACCGAAAAACAAAAAGCAGGAGCGCCATAATAAGCCGCCCATTATTACCATTGCCGCGTCTGCCGCCACCTCTAGGATTTTGATTGTTGTTGGGTCGTTCGTCTGGGCGAAATCTAATAGCCATCTTTGTATTAATGTTAGTTAGTAATAAGGTCTTACTTAAAAGTAAAGAAATTATTCTTGTCTACCTCTAAAATTAAACAACTTCTATTTTTTGCTGATAATAGGCAGTTATTGGATTGAAGAAGAGAAGAGGAGCCTAAATCCCAAATTGCTTTCTAACATCCATAGGCAAGTCTTCCAAATAATCAACATCACTTAATGTTGGAAGCAATTGGTGGTGGTGGTGCAATTGGTCGAGGGTTTGAAGCGTGTTGGATAATAAATTATCTTGACTCCAAGGCTGATTCTCAAAAAGAGCAGGGATTAGTTGGCGCATGCCCATGAGGTAATAGCCCCCATCTTTGGCGGGCCCAAACACTGTTGCACTGTTTTCTAAGGCGATTAAAGCATCGTTTAGAATAGGGCTAGACAATTCGTAACAATCACTGCCTATAATAACAGCACGGCTGTATCCTGCTGCAAAAGCATCCTCAAAAGCCGCTTTCATGCGATTGCCTAGATCGCCCGTGGCCTGTAGGGCTTTGTGATAATTGCTCCCTTGAAAGGCATCTTCTGTTAATACCGTATCTGAATAAAAAATACGCTTGTCACAAGGCACTGCTGCCACGACTTTGGCGGTATGTTGCAACAAAAAATGATAAACCTCTAATGCTTTTTCGGCTCCAATACTCTTTGCTAGGCGTGTTTTGGCTTTTCCTAAAATAGGGTTTTTACAAAGGATAATAATGCAAGTAGTCGAAGGCATGGCAATTTCTGATTAAATATTCACAATAAATGAAGTAAAGTTAGATAAATAATGGTAAATTTGGGCTTTATTCCTAATAATGATTGTTAAACTATAAATAAAGCATATGCAACCAACTACCAAAGCCATCATAGCTGCGCTCAAAATACTCAAAAAAGAAAATCCCAACAGTGCTGCCATCGCCTTATTGGAAGACGCATTGAAACACTCTATGAAACATTACATTATGAATATGGCAGCTATGGGAGCTGTGGTAGAATTGGAAGATATTGAGCAGGAGCTCAAGAATGGCTTAAAGTTATTGGATATCTTTAATAAGAAGTCTATTAACTAAAATAAGTTAGCAGGCTTTGTTGTATTTGTAATGAGGCTTGATGTGTGCATTAAAATAACGGCCACAAGAATTGGCGTTTACAAAGCTCAGGTAGACAGCCGTGGGAATGTTGTGATATTGATAAACAGCCCCTTCTAAAAATTCGATTTCTAAGGTGGATTGATTAGGGTCATAGCCAAGGCTAGCAATACTAGTAGAGATGATAGAATTTCTAAGCATAAATGAAATTATAAGGTGAATGTAACTAGTTAAAATAGAGTAGTTTGCACGTGATTAAGTTATCTATATTATAACCTTTTTTGGGGCTTAAAAGTTCCTCTAAAAAGGAATTAGTTTAACTTTTTTTGCAAAAAAAAAACATCAAATCAGTCATAAACTACCTTTAGTGGGGCCTTGATCCATTTGCCCCAGCGAGGGCCATAACCGTGTATAGCCTGCACGGTTTGCCCTTGGTTGTCTACTACTAGCTGTCCTTCGTTGACCCATTCAAAAATTCCTCCATGCAAATTGTACACTTGCTTAAAACCGCGCTCCAATAATTCCTCGCCTACGCGCTCGCTTCTATAGCCTATCGAACAGTACACTAATATTTTTTGCTCTTTGTTGATACCTTCTACAGCTTGCCAGTCAGGGGCTTGATAATTAACCAATAGCGCCCCTTGCAGATGACTAACCTCATATTCGCTGGGCAGTCGAGTATCTAAAATGACAAATTCATCCAAGGCATCTATTTCATGCACATGTAATCTAGGAACAGAATCTTCATAAAGTGCGGTTAATAAATCTTTATAAGTTGCAGCGGTCAAGGCTTTGTACCAACGAGCACCAAATCCCACGCCCAATACTAGGAGGATAATGAAAAGAAATAGGAGTAGTATTTTGAATGAAAATTGCATAGTTCATCTAAGTAAAGGATAAAAAATATAGTTGAGCAAAGATAGAGTTGTGGGATTCAAATCCCAATAAATGTTTAAAAAGTCCTTAACTATAGGGCAAAATCTGGACAAGTAAGTGCTCTAAATTGCCAATATAGGACGGTGGCAGGTTTGTGCACGAACATCTTGGATTAAGGTATGATTATTAAGAACTAGTAAGACTATATTACTTGATTAAACCACTGCAACAAATGAAAACAATTGGATTGATTCTAATTTTATTGACACTATCTTTTACTACTTTATTGGCTCAAGATGAGTTTGAATTTAAGGTGGTGGAAGAAAGTCGAGATATGACCAAAGGAACAGCGAATGCCTTGGTAGTGAATTTGCCCAACACTAATTATAAGGAAGTCAATAAGCTCTGGAGTAAGTATTTAAAGAGTTTTAGAGGCAGGCTAAAGTATAATAGAAGAGTAGGAGAGTATTTTTCTGATAATGCCGAAATCAAAGAAATGAGCGATAATGCCGTTGATATTATTTCTAGAGTGTATGACAATGGAGGAGAGGGAACCACTATTGCCGTTTGGTTCAATTTGGGGGTCACCTATTTATCGGCTTCCAAGTATCCTGAGCGGTATTCGGTAGGGGAGAAAATACTCAAAGATTTTAGCTTGTTGGTTTCTGAAGATATGATTGAGGCACAGCTCAAGGAGGAGGAAAAGGAATGGAGCAATATGCAAAGTATTCTCAAAGGTTATGAGAAAGATCAATCGAGTGCTGAAAGCAATATTGTCAAGCAAAAAGATATTATTGCCAAAGCAAAAGCTAGTATCACGGCTTCTGAAAAGGATGTAGAGAATAGCCTAGCCAATCAAGAAGAACAAAAGGGACTCCTTAAGGAGCAGGCAAAGGTGATTGAAACGATTAAGCGCAAATTAAAAGCCGTTAAGAAATAAGAAATTTATAGTACCACACACACATATACTCGTTGAAAAGAACATTTCACAGTATCTATACACACACGTGCTTTGAAAAGGGAACTCTTGCTTTGGCGAGGGTTCCTGTTTTGTATTGGTCTATAGATTAGTTAGTTGATGGATTGGCTTAGTTTAGCAATAATGTGGAGCCATTTTCCTATGCAGTAAACGATTGTTGCCAAAGCCATACCTACCAACGCACCCGCCACCACATCCAACGGATAATGCACGCCCACATACACTTGCCCATAAGCCACCAAAGCCGCCCAAACAAACCAAGCCCACCAATAAATAGGTTTCCACTGTTGGCGGAAAAGCAAAAACAACTGCATCACCAAGGCAAAATGATTGCAGGCATGGGAGGAGGTAAAACTAAAGCCAGTACCACAATGCACGAGTATACGCACTTGATCCATGATTAGAGGTTCTCTACAGGGGCGCAATCGCTCGACACTGTGTTTTATCCAAATACTACTGGTTTGATCTGCCAATGCAATACTTGCCCCAATGAGCAGTAAAATCCAAACGGTTTTCCATTTGTATGTTCTAATAATTACTAAAAGCAAACAGATGTACAAGGGAATCCAAGTGGTTTTTGTGCGCCATATAGGCATAATCACATCCAACCAAGGATGAGACCATTCTTGATTTAAAAGTATAAAAAAAGCACGATCAGCAGCTAATAAGGTGTCTAGCATTGTTCTGCCAAAATAATAAGACGAGAAGAAGAAGCCGAATCATAAGCCTGAAGATCATAACTGCCAAACGTTTCTAGCAAACGCAGATTGGCTTGTGGCAACAGGCGTTCAAAGTCGGCCAAATTAAAAGCACGTACCCGTTCTTGAAAATGGAATTGCTGCCCTTGATCTTCAAAGCGGATATCCTTGATGATATAGCCATTTTCTACATAACGTTGAAGGCGAAAGGTAATTCCCGACAGGGTTTTTTCTTCTTGCAGCACCAAATTGGCAATGACTTGTGGTGCATTAAAAAAATCAATGACCAAACGACTGTTGTTATCTTTTAGGCTTTGACGCATGGCTTTTAGGGTTTGCACATGCTCGGCTTCTGTTGGAAAATATCCAAAACTAGTGAAAAGATTTAATACATAGTCAAAAGGAGGCAAGGCCAAGATTTGCCTCATGTCGTGTGTGGCAAAATGCAGGCGTTCGTGTTCAAATTGCTGGGCGTGGGCAATACTTTCGGGCGATAAATCTACCCCCACTACATCATAGCCTTTTTGGGCGAGGTAAATGGAATGTCTGCCCTTGCCACAAGCCAAATCTAAGAGTCGATTATCGGGAGCAGGAGCCAAATAATTGACCAACTGATCCATGAAAAATTGTGCTTCTGTATCGTCTCTATGCTGGTATAATAAGTGATAATAGGAAGAGTCAAACCAAGTGGCAAACCATGTAGACATGTGAGCTGTGTTTTATAACTGGTAATAATTTTTTTGCAAAGTACAACTTCCCTAACAAAGTGTACAAGAAAATGAATGATTGACGGTAGAAGAAGTTGAAAAAAAGATCAAAATGGGCAATAAATAATTGGCTAAAATCAATTGGTTAATAGAAGAAACGCTATTTTGTATTAGTATAAATCAGTAAACTACTTTTAGTAATGCATACCGTTATTATCAACACTTTATAACCTTAATTATCAAACTGGAAAATTGTGATGTACACGACTATTAAAACCATTGAACCAGGTACTTTTGAAGGAGAGCGCCACTGGTATCCCAAGGCACTGAATGCAACAATTCATCCTATGGTCAATTTTTTTTTAAACTTAAGCAAAGATCGTATTGTCAATCGCTATTGCCATTTAAATCCTATGGTAAATGCAGATAAATTGAAGGAAATATTGGATTACCAGTGTTCGCATTTTTTGTGGTGTGGAACCGATTTGATTAATGCAACTTCTTCAGAGGGGTTTCGTCGAATGGTAGTCCTTGAAAACAACTCTAGCCCTTCTGGGCAAAAATCTATGCCCTTATTGGATGATAATAAAGAAGATGGTTCCTATCGCTTATTGATTGAGCGTACGTTTAAGCCTTATCTAAAAAGAGGGCGAAAGGGGGTTGGAGCATTGGCGGTGGTGTATGATAAAAATCACATGGAAGCATCGGGATACGCCCATGTGATTGCCGATGTAATGGAAGAGAATTGTTTGCTGATTCCTTATTATAACAATAACGAGAATGAACACATCAAAATAGAGAACGATCAATTGTATTATCGTTTGAGCAATCAAGAAGAATGGCAACCGCTAAGAGCTATATTTCGCTATGTTACCCAACGTCCTTGGACACGTATTTCACTGCATTCTAAAACTAAGGTTTTGAATCCTATTGTGGCTTGTTTGGCAGGTGGCCGCAATAAGATGGTGGCCGCCAAAGCTTATGATTTGTACAATGCCGAACTAGACGGTTCTGGGCTCAAAATTAATATTCCAGAAACTATATGGGATGTTTCTAAGGCAGAAATTCCCTTGTGGGTCGCCAAAATGGGCGGACAGGCGGTGGTCAAGATTCCGTATAGCAATGCAGGGCAAGGTGTTTTTACAATCACCAATGAGCAAGAATTGGAAGATTTTATGGAAATAGAGTTTGAATACAGCCGTTTTATTGTACAGAGTTTGATTGGTAATTTCAATTGGAGTTCGGTAAGTACAGAGGGCAAGTTTTATCATGTGGGGACGATTCCAAATCAAAAAGGAGAAACTTTTGTTACCGATGTTCGCATGATGGTGAGCAGTACCCCCAAGGGTATTAAACCGTTGTGTGTGTATTCTCGTAGAGCTGCCAAACCCTTGGCCGATTACTTGACGGACGGGAGCAGCTCTTGGGATATGCTCGGAACTAATCTTTCGATCAAAGAGGGCGAAAATGAATGGTCAAGTGATACCAATCGATTGATGTTGATGGATAGAAGAGATTTTAACAAATTGGGTTTGGGCTTGGATGACTTGATTGAAGGGTTTATTCAGACCGTACTGTCTACCATTGCTATTGATAAAATGTGCAAACGTCTTTATAATAGTAAAGGACGTTTTAGAATGCGTTTGTTCAAATCACTGAACGATGACCCAACTTTACTCAATGAAATTTATAAGAATGAAAAAGTATAATTGCTTGGTTTTGACCGATCATAAAGGACACAGCGCTCAGAATTCTTTGTATGCGTTGGTGCGTACCATGGTACAGCACCAACAATGTACACAAGTGCAAGTCGCCAGTCGAGCCAACCCACAAAACAAGGCATTTTTTGAGCAACAGGAAGGCACAACTGTACAAGCTATAACCGTAGGAGGAAATTTTGATTTTGATTCAAGTGGGCAGCAGTTTTTGCCCCATACCAATAAAGTTGATCTACGTACAGTTGATTTCATTTTTATGCGGTTGCCACGACCTATTACCGATCAATTTTTGAATTATCTGGTACAAGTTGCACCACAAGCTATTTTTGTTAATAATCCCAAGGGAATTATAGAAACAAGCACCAAGGCTTTTTTGATGCAGTTTCCAGAGCTTTGCCCACCCATGCGGCTTTGTCACAGTGCCCAAGAGATAAAAGAATTTGCCACCCAATTCCCCATTGTACTCAAGCCTTTAAGGGAGTATGGGGGCAAGGGAATTGTACGAATAGAGAAGGACAAAGTGGCTCTAGGGGCAGCAGGAGAGCAATCTCTCGAAACATATCTAGAAAGTATCCAAGAGGAACTAACCACCAATGGGTATTTGGCCATGAAGTTCTTGAAAAATGTGAGTCAAGGAGACAAAAGAATATTAGTAGTAAATGGGAAAATTTTGGGGGCATCCTTGCGATTGCCGCCTCCTGATTCTTGGCTCTGTAATATAGCACAGGGAGGAGCATCCGTATCGACTACCGTTACCGCAGAAGAGGAAGCCATGGTGGCGCGTTTGATGCCAGCGTTGCAAGCCGCAGGAGTGGTTATGTTTGGTATGGATACCCTAACCAATGACCAAGGCAAACGAGTATTGTCTGAAATTAATACCTTGAGCATTGGAGGTTTTCCACAAGCTGCTGAACAAACAGGAGAGCCTGTTGTACAATTTGCCATTGATGGCATCATAGATTATCTAAATACCAAAAATAATGCAAGAAGCAATAATTAGTACAAATTTCAATATAAATGATACCCCACCAGAATCTATTTGTCACTATTGGATTGATCTGATAACCGATGGTTTGGGAGCCGCTATTCGATTGCCTGTAATGGTAGCAAGAGGCAAAGAAGATTTTCCTGTATTGGGGGTCACCGCTGCGGTGCATGGCAATGAATTGAATGGAATACCTGTGATTCAGCGTTTATTTAATGAAATTGACCCTTCTGAACTAAAAGGAATTATTGTAGCGATTCCAGTAGTAAACATACCCTCTTATGTGCGTCGAAAACGTCGTTTTAATGATGGAGTAGACCTCAATCACATTATGCCAGGCAAGGAAAATGGCAATATTAGTCAGGTCTATGCTTATCGCTTTTTTGAGAAATTTGTACGGCACATGGATTATCTGTTGGATTTGCATACCGCTAGTGCAGGGCGCATCAATACCTACTATGTTCGAGCAGATATGAAGCACCCCGTTACCCGTAAATTGGCCTTATTACAAAATGCACAAATCATTGTACACAATCCTCCCTCTGATGGCACTTTACGAGGAGCCGCAGATGCTATTGATATTCCTGCAATTACTTTAGAAGTAGGGAATCCCAATACTTTTCAGAAGAAAATGATTAAATCGGGGATGATAGGGGTACACAATGTACTTTCTTACCTAGAAATGATAGAAGAACCTATAGAGGAACCACTAGCGCCCACTGTTATTTGTCAGCGTTCCTATTGGATTTACACAGATGTAGGAGGCTTACTCACCCTGCATGTAGATTTAATGAGAGAGGTAGAAAAAGGAACTTTACTAGCTTCTATACGAGATGTTTTTGGCAACTTAGTCAAGCAATATCATGCTCCCGAAGTAGGTATTGTAATAGGAAAGAGCGTAAGCCCTGTCAATCAAGCAGGGGGGAGGATTTTGCATCTTGGAATAAAGCGATAAGTGTTAAACAATGTGTCATAGTTGATTACCAACATTAAGTTGGTAATCAACTATAGTATAGTAGCTCCTCATAAATCATTATAAAACTTAATTTACAGTGTAATAAGACTATGAAAAACATCCAACAACTTTTATTTTGTATGGTACTAATACTCTCCTTAAATGCTTGTGAAAATGCAACTACTACAGACACCATTCCAGATACGGTAGAGCCAGACACTAGCACAACAGAAGCTCCTGCCGAGTCAGCAGTAGAACTTGTTGATTTGAGCAATGCCACAATTGGTTTGAGTCTTCAGAATGAACAAGAAGACGAATTTGGTATGCCCAAGGCTAGTTTGTATCTACACAATTCTGTAACAGAGGACCAACTCTTTTTGGCAGATGATGTGAGGGGAGTAGAAGTGGAGAAAAACTCTTATACCTCTTTTGGGATACCAGCAGAAGCCTTATTGGCGATTGAATGCTATTGGGCTGGTGGCGGTACTTATTATTATGTATTGGTGGATAACAATGTACTCACTGTTTATAGAGGCTCTATTGGCGAGCCTCACCCAGAGGTAGAGGCACCCGATCCTGCTTCCCAGTATGAACCTTTTAAGCGTTTTTCTTTTTATGAGCATGAAGTCGTAGAAGAAAATTTATAACCATCACCAAAATAGATATTAGGTGGCCGTTGAAAAGTAGCGTGCAAGTACACTTATGCCCTGCTTTTCAACCAATCTTTGTCTTAGCTATATGAAAAGTACTTACATTGATCTAATTCAACAAAATTATGATTTTCCTCAAGCAGGATTTGATCTGCATGAAGACTACTTGACGTTTAATGATATTGATATAAAACAACTTATTCAGAAATATGGCACTCCTTTTAAGTTGACCTATTTACCCAAGATTAGCCAGCAAATTCAGGCCATGCAACAGTTGTTTGCTCAAGCATTGCAAAAGTATGCTTACCAAGGCCAATATTATTTTTGCTACTGTACCAAGTGCAATCATTTTTACCCTATTGTAGAGGAAGCCCTTCAACAAGCCATACACCTAGAAACTTCTTCGGCTTTTGATATTGATTTAATCCAACAACTCTACGCCAAGGGCAATATTGATAAAGACATTACTTTATTACACAATGGTTATAAAACCACCCCATACCTCCAAAAAATCAATGAATTACGCCAACAAGGCTATACCAATTCTATTATTATACTAGATAGCACCCAAGAACTTCGACGTTTGGAGCAAACACTGGAGGAGCCTACTAATCCTATTAAGATTGGGTTGAGAATGGCGACCAACCAAGATGCAAAATCCAGCTATTTTACTTCTCGGCTGGGCATCCCTGCCAAGGATATCGTGCCATTTTTTGAACAAGAAATCAAGCACAATGCTAAGGTAGAACTTCAAATGCTGCACTTTTTTGTAGACTCAGGCATAAAAAAATCCTTGTACTATTGGCAGGAATTTGAGCGAGCACTAGAATTGTATGTAGCATTGAAGAAGCAAAGCCCGCATTTAACAGCTTTTAATATTGGAGGAGGGTTTCCTATTCAAAATCACTTAAATTTTGAGTATGATTATGCCTATATGGTTGATGAAATGGTGCGACGCATACAAGAAGCTTGTACCAAAGAAAACATTCCAGTGCCTGATATATTTACAGAATTTGGAAAATACACGGTAGGAGAGGCTGGAGCTATTATTTTTGAGGTGTTGGAACAGAAGCAACAAAATGATGTAGAACATTGGTACATCATCAATAACAGTCTTTTGAATACCATTCCAGATGCTTGGTCTATTCACAAACAATTTATCTTGCTTCCTATCAATAAATGGAAACAACCTTATCAACGGGTCAATATCGGAGGCATCAGTTGCGATCAGGCCGATTATTACAATTCAGAAGATTTTAACCAAGAAGTGCTGCTGCCAAGCTACCACCAACAAGATCAAGAACCCCTATATTTGGGTTTCTTTCATACTGGGGCTTATCAAGATGCTATTAGTGGTTATGGAGGTGTCAAGCATTGCCTCATTCCCTCGCCCAAGCATATTCTAATCACCAAAAATGCAGAAGGCAAGCTGGTTGATGCTCTATACAAAGCAGAGGAGTCGGTAGAAGATATGTTTAAGATTTTGGGATATACCTAAGTCCGTAGCTTTTTTATATAAACAACAAAGCCCCCTTTACCGAACATAGCAATCGTAAAGAGGGCTTGTGTGTTTTTATAAAGTAAATAGATAGGTTAGTAATGGAATAGCCAACATAACTGCAATGGTGGCATGATATAAAGGGACAAAAATACGTCCACTCATTTGAGCTACATGAATAATCACATTACTAAACAATAATAGAATTAAGAGTCCTACATAAAAATGAAAAGCAGGAGTAAGGTGCATCATTGCGATGACCATAGGCACCATAAATGCACAAGGCAATACTAATAAGGTTTTGCAATACCACACCAAGCGATTACCACTTTGTTTTTCAGCATATTCTAAATAATTGTTCCATACACGTTGAAAAAAATTGCTTGGAGCTGGGGCTTGGTTTACGAGTGGAGTTGCTGTAAGATTAATAGTCAAGTTTTTTGCAGTAGTAGCCATAATAATTAGTATTAGAGGTTTAAAAGACCTTTTTATCTTTTGTTGATTTAAATTTTTTTATTTCTATAAAATGCTTTCATAAAAGCATTCGAGTAAGAGTAGTATTAAGTTGTAATTGATGTTTGTTGTTAAAACCTTAAAAGACCTTTTTATCTTTTATAGGGGTAAATTTTTTATACAATATCCTTATAAAGACCATTTACCAAGTCTTGCAACGTATTGTTGATACACATTTTATTCAATTCATCTCTCACAATTTTAAATTGAAAGTGAAAGGGGCAGGGTTCTAGAGAACTACATTTTTTAAGTCCCAAGCCACACTGCGTGAATACATCTGTTCCATCAATGGCGGCTACAATATCATACAAGCTGATTGTATCTAAGCTCTTTGAAATATAAAACCCTCCAGTAGGCCCTTTTTGAGAGCTGATAATGGATTGTTTGACCAAGTTTTGCAAAATCTTAGCCGTGAACGACTCTGGTGTATCTGCTGCTGCACAAATTTTCTTGATTCCAATTTTCTTATTTTCTTTACCTGCTTCAGCAATGACCGTTAAGGCTCTAATACCATATGCACAAGCTTTAGAAAACATAAATAGTGGTTTAATCCAGTAAAATTGTTTGTCAGTAATTGATTACAATACAAATATAAGACAAAAAGGTCTTTTAATCCAAATTTTAAGACATTTTTTTTAAAAAAAATTAAATAAATACAGAATAGAGCTTCATTATCAAAGCATTCCGCAAAAAACTTTACCTTACAATGGATTTTCATACTGAAGTTGTTATAAGCAATAATTATGTTTTTTACTGTAGCTCCTAAATATCTTTGCTTGTTATTCATAATAGCAACTACAATGGTACAAGCACAGCCTATTTCTTTGCCAAAAGCTAAAACACCTTATGCCCCTTATGGTGGTGTATTTACCCCCAAGGGCACCTTACGCGTCTTATTGGTGTTTGTCACCTATAAGGATAGCAGTGCTGCCAATCCAAATTTTAATAACAAAGAATACAGGCTCCCCGATTGGGATATATACAACAATAGAGGACTACCCAATTTTGTAAATGCACAAACAGGCGATTGCCCAGCGTATCTATTTAATAAAGAAGCAGACTTTGATACTTTATTAGATAGTGTTGAGAATAACTTTTCCAAGGAATTTTATTTGATGTCGCGTGGACAATTTAAAATGATAGGGGAAGTATTTTGTGATAGCACAGGCTTGCCCACAGCCGTAGAAATTGACCCGATCAAAGGAGGCTCTTGGATGCAAATGAACGCTAGAGCAATGGTTCAAATGCAAGCATTGAATCCTAAAGGTGATTGGGGGCGTTTTGACCAGCGCAAAAACCAACCTCATTTTGCCTTTGACAACAGTGTAGCGTTGGAAGGCGACAAAATCTTGGATTATGTGGTTTTCATCCATGCTTACAATCGAAATTGGAGACAGCAACCCAAGAATAGTATGCGTTCGTGGATGGGTTCGGGAGGCGGTTTTGCGGCCACAGGTATATCGCCCAAACTAACCTTAAAGGGCTATAGAGTGGCACAAGGGTTTACAATGAATTATCGTTCAGGCGTATTTATTCATGAAGTCGCCCACGAGTTATTCAATGCGCCTCATATCATGGGGGTAAACAATGTGATAGGGGAGTATTTTAGTTTGATGAATGCAGGTTGGGGCGTGATGGCTCCTATTAGCATTTTTAGTGGTTTTAATGCTTGGGAACGATGGTATGCAGGTTTTATAGAGTTGGTGGCCGATATTCAATCCGCAGCAGATGTAGCCCAAAACAATACGTTTGTACTGAGAGATTATTTTACAACAGGAGATGCCATGCGGGTCAAAATTCCCCACTCGGGCGGGCAATATCTGTGGCTAGAAAACCATTGCAAACAACACCCTTTGGACGAACATCCTTGGAAAGGGAGTGTTTTGGGGATTGGTGATACTATTGCTGGGTCAGCAGCAGGGGTATATGCCTATGTCGAAGCCATATCGGGGAGTAGGCAGCAGATTTCTTCCCCCTTATCTGCCTGTGCCAATGGCATTAAAGTGCTTCATGCAGGGGGCAATTATGATTATTATTATAAGGAAGATCTACCCCCTATACACAACCATTGGGGAAACCAACTCTATGCCTTTACGCGTGGCAAGGAAAATCCTATAGATGGATTGAATAATTTTTATCGCTATCCTTATGATGGTAATAAGAATGGCGTAATTGATTTGGACAAGAATTACAACATTAGCCGCACAGAAGCATTTTTACCCATTTATCGAGAAGAGGTATGGCTCGATTCTTTTGTAAACCTGTATGGAGGATTTGGTGCATATGATGCTCAAAAATGCCAGGGATATGTTCAACCTGTTGCTTTTCAAGGTGGTCAAGTACTGGACATCAATAGCAATCCTAAGCCCTTAAATTACCCCCGTTATAATTATAAAAAAGCAGAAAAACAGCCCTATTTTTTGAATGGTTTGGCACTTCAGTTTGAACAAATTCCCAACAGTATGGATATGCAAATAACCGTAGCTTTTGGCCGCACACAATTGACCCAAAGCCAACGTTGGACAGGCAACATTGTTTTGCCCAATATTAGTCAAGATACAACAGTAGATTTAACCATAGAAAGCCGTGTTGTCTTGTCGTTGGAGCAGGGGGCAATACCCAATACACATCTCAAAACACCAAAGGGCCATTTTACCAAACCAACTATTCTAAAAATAGAAAAAGGGGCCACGCTGCAACTAAAAAAAGGGGCTACGCTGCACATTGGAGCAGATGCAACCTTGGTTTTAGAAGAAGGAGCGCAGTTGATTTTGGACACAAAATCTAAGGTAATTATTCATCCAACAGGAAGACTTTTAGGAAGTGCTAAATGTATTATTAAACATCCTCGCGCAAAGTTTGTTAATAAGGGCAAGAATAAGAAGTAAGAAGCCACTTATTTTGATTTTGTTTGGATTCATTCTAAATAATAAGGTGTGTTAACAAAAGGATAAAATAGGTGTATTAAAACAAAACGAAATTTTATATTTGCAGCACAGTTGCCTAATGGTGACCTACACTATTGATTTATTTAATTTATTATAATTTATACATAAGCTATATGACACTCTCAACAGGTCTTATCCTTGGTATAGTATTCATCTTGCTATTCATTGTTGTTCTGGCGACTGTTTCAGAAGGATTGGTGAAAATAGCTGCCAAGCACAATGGTGAAAATCCTGAGAAATACAGTGTTTTGCCTAATGATGTACCCAGTCTTTTCAAACGTGGAGAGGGCCGACCAGGCCACATTCCAGATGGAGATCACTACAAAGTTTTTAAAAAAGGATTTGATATTAATATCTTGGGAGCGGCCACTTTAGAGCACCCTGTCGAATCTGTTCGTTCTTCTACTTATGCTATCAAGCCAAAGGATTTTGTAGGTATGATGCCTATTCCAAAGGTATTGGTAGAAGAAGGTGAAAACCTAAAAGCAGGAGATCCTTTGTTTTATGATAAGAAGCGTCCAGAGGTAATTTATGCTGCACCCGTTAGTGGTGAGATGTTGCGCATACAGCGCGGGCAGAAACGCTCTATCAATGAGGTCATTTTGTTAGCTGACAAAGAAATAGAATACCGTCAATACGATTTGCCTGATTTGAATACAGTAAGCCGTGAAGATTTGGTTGCGTTCTTATTGGGATCAGGGGCTTGGCCATTTATCCGCCAACGTCCGTTTGATATAGTAGCAGAACATGACGTAACACCCAAGTCTATTTTTGTGACTACATTTGATACTGCTCCTTTGGCACCTGGCTTTAATTTGACTGTTGCAGGCAAAGAAGCAGAATTCCAAAAAGGGTTGGAGGTACTAAAACTACTTTCTGGTGGAGCAGTACATGTAGCATTAGACGGTCGTGCAGAGGCAGAGGTTGCACCTGAGTTTATGAATCTTCAAGGTGTTACTAGACATTGGTTTGGTGGAGCGCATCCTGCTGGCAATGTAGGCATTCACATTCACCACGTTGACGCTGTTAATGCTGGAGAAACGGTTTGGCACTTGGATGTACATGGCGTATTGGTATTGGGAACATTGTTTGCCAAAGGAATTTTTGATACAGAGCGTGTCGTAGCCCTCACAGGTTATGAAATTAATCAACCACGTTTTGTCCGTGCCCACCAAGGTATTTGCTTAGAAAACTTAGTAGCTGGTGTACAATTCAAAGAACAACACAATACTACAGACAAAGAAGGAAACTTGGTCGTAGTGGATCGCAAAGCTGTTCGTTTGGTCTCAGGTGATCCACTAACAGGCAAAGAAGTAGAACCCAATGGTTACTTAGGCTTTTTTGATGATCAAATCACCACTGTTGAAGAAGGAGATTACTATGAGTTATTTGGTTGGTTATTGCCTAGAAAAGGGCATCCAACGGTAAATAAAACATTCCCTGGTGGTTTTGTTTCTAGTTCTGTATACAAGGCAGATACTCAACAAAATGGAGAACTTCGTGCTTTTGTAGTTTCAGGTGAATACGAAAGTGTATTGCCAATGGATATCTATCCACAACATTTGCTAAGAGCTATTATGGCCAATGATTATGAAAAAATGGAAGGCTTAGGTATTCTAGAATTAGGCGAGGAAGATGTCGCTTTGTGTGAATATGTTTGTACTTCCAAGCACCCTGTTCAAAAAACCTTAAGAGAAGGTTTGGATATGATTATGGCGCAAAGTTAGGACAATGATCCTGATAAAGAGTACTCAAATTATATTATAATTATTAGAAAGAATAAAGTAACTGTATGGGACTTTTTAATGTAGAAACTTGGAAAAAAGTAGAGCCAAGCAAGGATAGAAAATTTTTGCATGGTCTTTACGATGGTGTATTTACACTATTTTTCAAACCCAACAAAGTAACACAAATAGGCAATACCCATATTAAGGGGCCAATGGATTTGAAGCGTTTGATGATTCATGTGGTAATTGCACTACAACTCTGTTATCTTTATGGTTCATATAATGTTGGACACCAACATTTCTTGGCTCTAGGCGAGCATACTGGTGTATTAGATGCACTACATTTGAAGCTGGTGATTGGATTGGCTTCTATTTTACCCTTATTTGTGGTTTCTAACTTAGTAGGTTTGGCAATTGAGTTTTATTTTGCCTCCCAAAAAGGCCACCCCATCGAGGAAGGGTATTTGGTGACTGGGGCATTAATCCCTTTGATTATGCCACCTGATGTGCCCTTGTGGATGCTGGCATTAGCGATTATCTTTTCTGTATTGTTGGCCAAAGAAGCTTTTGGTGGAACAGGAATGAATGTGGTAAACATTGCATTGATGGCTAGAGCCTTTATCTATTTTGCTTATCCAACAGAAATTTCTGGGGATACTCCTTGGGTATCTGCCATCAACTTTTCTGAAAGTGTAACAGAATATAGCTTCTTACACACCATGTTCAACCCTATATTTGCCTCTCTAGGATGGGAGACATTTTTAGGAGGCCAACCACTGCTGGAAAGCTTCACAGGAGCTACCCCATTGGTGTTGGCAAGAGAAGGTGGCTGGGAAGCGGTAACCGCTGTATATACACCTACCGCTATGTTTGTGGGGAATATTCCAGGTTGTGTAGGCGAAACTTCTAAATTGGCTGTTCTAGTTGGTATTGCTATCTTAGCAGTAACCCGTGTAGCAAGTTGGAGAATTATGCTATCTATGGCTGTAGGAGCTGCCTTTACAGGAATGTTGTTTAATCTTTGGGGATTCAACGCATACATGGAAGTACCTTGGTACAACCACTTCTTGATGGGAAGTTTGCTATTTGCTTTGGCATTTATGGCAACAGATCCCGTAAGTGCTACCAATACAGCTACAGGTAAACTCATTTACGGATTCTTAATCGGATTCTTTGGAATGGTAATTCGTGTAATGAATCCAGCCTATGCAGAGAGCTGGATGCTAGCTATTTTATTAATGAATGTATTTGCACCAACTATTGATTACTATGTAGTTGAAGCTAACATTAAACGTCGTCTAAAACGAGCTAAAGCTAAGTAAACATGGAAAAGAAAGAAGAAAGCAAAGCAGGCGTATATTTATACGTACTCGCTATGACCACCATTACAGCATTAATTTTATCGCTGTTATACACGAGTTTAAACCCACTTTTTGAATACAACAAGGCAGAAGCCAAGAAAGAAGCTATCTTGAGTTGTATTCCAAATTTAGGCATAGATGTACATGATCCTAAATCTGTTGAAGAGGCGTATGCAAAAATAAATTTGTATGCTGTTAACAACAGTGGCAAGATATTTACAGAAGACGATTTGGATCAAATCAATGAAATGACAGGTGGCGGTGCTAAAAAATATCGTTATTTAGCAGACATTAATCTGGCCAATGAGGAAAAACGCGATCCAGAAAATCGTCTGTATCCAGTTTATGAGTATAAGGGCGAAAAGACTTATTATGTTGTTGCTATTCGTGGCAATGGACTATGGGATAAAATCTGGGGGTACATTGCCTTGGAAGCAGATTTGAATACTATTGCAGGCGTTTATTTCGATCATAAGAATGAAACACCTGGATTGGGTGCTGAAATCAAGGATAGTGAGCCATTCAAGAAACAATTTGTAGGTAAGAAAGTATTTGAAGGGGAACATGTGGCTCTAACAGTATTGAAGCGTGCAAAAGAAGGAATACATTATGTAACAGGAATCTCTGGTGCAACTATTACCAGTGAAGGGGTTACAGATATGTTTATAAGTGGAATGAGCCAGTACGAAATGCACTTCGAGCATTTGCATGGGGACGAAGAAAACTTAGACAAAACAAAATTATAACCTTTTAAATAGTAAATTACTATGGCTGATATAGCTGAAAAAAAAGAGAAAGGAGGATTAATTGGTCCCCAGGAAGTAAAATTACTGAAAGATCCTTTGCATAGTAATAACCCAATTACTATTCAGGTGTTGGGTATTTGTTCTGCTTTGGCAGTAACAGGATCTGTTTACAAGTCATTAGTAATGGCTGTAGCCCTAATTTTTGTATGTGCATCGGCTAGTTTGATTATTTCTTTGTTGAGAAATACGATTCCTAGTTCTATTCGTATGATTGTACAATTATTAGTTATTGCAGGCTTGGTACAGATTGTAGAGATTGTACTAGGTGCAGTAGCTTATACGGCCTATGTAGAGTTGTCTGTATTTATTGGACTAATCATTACCAACTGTATTGTAATGGGACGTTTAGAAGCTTTTGCAATGGGCAACAAACCTTGGCAAGCATTTTTAGATGGCGTTGGCAACGGATTGGGTTATGGTTGGATTTTGGTGGCTATGGCTGTTGTTAGAGAGTTGTTTGGTAAAGGTACATTTATGGGATGGGTTATTTTATCTCCAGAATATTATACCGCCAACAACTTAATGGTACTACCCGCCTCATCTTTGTTTGTAATTGGTATTTTTATTTGGATACAACGTGCTTGGGATCCTTCATTGGTAGAGAATTAATCATCAACATTATTCCTACCAATAAATTTTTTCTTCTAAAATTTAGATTATTACAATGGAAGCATTTAATATTTTCCTCAAGGCCACGTTTATTGATAATATGATTTTGGCCTATTTCTTAGGAATGTGTTCTTACTTAGCCGTTTCAAAGACGGTAAAAACTGCAGTCGGTCTAGGACTAGCTGTCATCTTTGTATTGGGGATTACCATGCCCATTAACTGGGCTATCAACACCTACTTATTGGCCGATAGTGTATTAGTAGAAGGTATCAGCTTAAGCTTTTTGCGGTTGATTCTATTTATTGCAGTCATTGCATCTATGGTACAGTTGGTAGAAATGGTGATTGAAAAAGTATCGCCCGCTTTGTACAATTCCTTAGGTATCTTCTTACCACTTATCACTGTAAACTGTGCTATCCTTGGAGGCTCTTTGTTTATGGTTTCTAGAGAGTACGGGTTTGTTGAATCCGTATCTTTTGGTATTGGTTCTGGTTTTGGTTGGTTTTTGGCAATTGTAGCTATTGCCTCTATTCGTGAAAAATTACGCACAGCAGATGTACCGGCTCCACTAAGAGGATTGGGAATTGCTTTTATCATTACAGGTCTAATGGGAATTGCATTCATGAGTCTGGCTGGAATCAACCCTGCTGATTTTAATTAGAAATAATAGATGACACCTTTTGTGTATCTAACCGTATAAAAAAAATCTAAAATATAAGTACTATGCTTGCAAATGTTTGGATGATACCAACCTCTATGTTGGTCTTCTCTGTTTTGATTCTGATACTTTCTGCAGGATTATTAGCAGCTAGAAAACGACTCTTGCCTCAGGGAGACGTAGAAATTGATATTAATGGGGACAAACAACTAAAGATTAAGCCAGGAGTTACTTTGTTAGGTGCTTTATCTACAGACAACATTTTCTTGCCTTCTGCCTGTGGTGGAGGTGGAACCTGTGCCATGTGCAAATGTAAAGTTATGGAAGGAGGGGGAGATCCTCTGCCCACAGAAATGAACCACCTAACCCGCAAAGAAGCGGCTGACCACTGGCGTTTGGCTTGCCAAGTAAAAGTACGAGGCGATATGAAGGTAGAAGTTCCTGCGGAGATCTTTGGTATCAAAAAATGGGATTGTGAAGTAGTTTCTAATTACAATGTAGCCACCTTTATCAAGGAATTTGTGGTAAGAGTTCCAGAACCTGTAGCCTTTGAAGCAGGTGGATATATTCAGATTGATGTACCTAAAATTACAGTAGAGTACAAGGATATGGATATTACCTCTCACCCAAGAATGGGGAAAGCTGAAGATGAGTTTGAGGGGGAATGGGACAACTTAGGAATGCGTCAATTTACTATGGTTAATGATGAGCCGATTTTCCGTGCTTACTCTATGGCCAACCACCCCAAGGAAGCGGAAGAACATCAGATTGTTATGTTAAACATCCGTGTCGCTCCACCACCACCAGTATTTCACGTGGTAGATGGTAAACGCCAGTTCAAAGAATACATGGATGTAAATCCAGGAATTTGTTCTTCTTATGTATTTGGTTGTAAAGCAGGGGACAGAGTAACCATTTCAGGCCCTTATGGAGAATTCCACATCAAACCAACCCAAAAAGAGATGGTTTATATTGGTGGAGGTGCTGGTATGGCTCCATTGCGCTCCCACTTATTTCACTTGTTCCACACACTCAAAACTAGAGATAGAAAAGTGTGCTACTGGTATGGTGGACGTGCGCCAAGAGAATTGTTCTACATTGATGACTTTCGTGAAATCGAGCAAGAATTTGATAATTTCTCTTTCTACATTACTATTGACAGAGATCCGCAAGATCCCAACTGGATTGGTAAGGAAAGCATAGAAGACGAAAAAGGAAATTGTTTCTTTGGTTATGTAATGCCTGAGTTGAAAAAACACTACTTGGATTTACACCCAGAACCAGAAGAAATTGAATACTACTTCTGTGGCCCTCCAATGATGGCACAGTCTATTTTCTCTGCATTAGATGATTTGGGCGTACCCAAAGAAAATATTGCATTTGACGACTTTGGAGAGTAATCCAGTTAGTTGTTTAACAATAAAATAAAAAGCGTCTTGAATAGTCTTCAGGACGCTTTTTTATTGAGGCAACACCACAAATATTGAAGCAACTACAGTTACACTTGATCCAATACCTTCTGAATAAAATTCTCCATAATCGTATTATTGGTAGTTGTTACCCATTTCTCTAGCAGTGTGAGTGCTGCTACACGCGTTTTTTGGGTCAATTGCAGATGAATGACCAACTCCTCCAACTCGGTGCCCTCTTCACTCTCTGTTTGCTTAATCCAAGCACTTATTAATACCTCCTCATTGTCTGGTTGAATTTGAATAATTCTCACAGCTTTTCCATTGCCCAACAACGCATCATAAATAGGATTCCCATCTTGCATAGGACGGCCATCAGCATAATGCTGATTAAGCCAGGGTTTGGGATGTATATCATACGAGGCAAGGGTTTGTTGTACAAAACGTGCCCAGTACGCTTTATTCTGTTTATAGATTCTGGTGTTTTCTAAGAAATTGTAATACAAAAAATCTTTTTTCTGAATTGGAGAACTCATAATTATTTGTTTTTATCCTTACCTACAAATGCTTTTCCACTAATTATTTCGATATCAATACGCTCATCTCTGGAGCCTTTTACCTTGAACGAACGACTCAATCGAGCATGAGCACCACCCGTCTCACTCGTCTGTTCTGCAAATTGTTGTGCTCTTTTAAATGCTCTCTGTCGCTTGATCTGATCTTTAGGACTCAATTTAGCAATCAGTTGCTTGAATAAAAGTAGAGCTTTTGCAATTTTTAGAGGCTCATCTTGAGCCCAAGATTCAGATTCTTCAATCCCTCCACCCTGAGCTTGAATACGTCCTCTATGTTTTTTAATTTTTCTCGACATACAATAAGTTTTTACTCGATTATAGTAGTAATTACTCAAAAGTATGTTTTTGTATTTAAAATGTCAAGTTTTTAAATCATTTTTTAAACAAAATGCCTAAATTTAATCTAATTCAGCTTTAAATTGAAATTTTTGATTGAAATAAAAATACTTCAATTCAGCGCATGGGACATAAAAAAAACGCTGTTCTGAATGATCAGAACAGCGTCTTTATGTTGAAGTTATTACGCTTATTTGTTAACAGCATCAACAATTGCTTTGAAGGCTTGAGGCTCATTCATTGCTAAGTCAGCAAGAACTTTACGGTTGAGCTCAATACCTTGATTGCTTAAGGCGTGCATGAATTTAGAATAAGACATGCCGTGTTCACGCGCAGCAGCGTTGATACGGGTAATCCACAAACTACGGAAATTGCGTTTTTTCTGCTTGCGATCGCGGTAAGCATATTGCAAACCTCTTTCAACAGCATTTTTAGCAACCGTATAGACTTTCGAGCGTGCGCCGAAATATCCTCTGGCTTGTTTTAATATCTTTTTTCTTCTTTTTCTTGATGCAACAGAATTAACTGAACGTGGCATACTTTAAATAATTAAGGCAGTACTAAGACTGCAAATAAAAAAATGGGAGTCAATAGGAGTACTAGGCAAAGAAGGTGCCTGCAACTTGTCCGCTATTCAACTCTTTTGTTTTGTGGAGCAATGGTTGTAAATGTACTAGACACTTTCCAACATTACTTTAATCCAAGCAAGTGCTTTATACGTTTCTCATCACTGGTGTGAACTAGTGCATCTTTACCCGCTAGGTTTTTACGTTTTTTCGACTTTTTAGTCAAAATGTGGCGCAAACCTGTTCTACGGCGTTTGATTTTACCAGAACCAGTTAATTTAAAACGCTTTTTAGCACCAGAATGCGATTTCATCTTTGGCATAATAACGTATTCTTTTGATAGAGTGAAACCCTATGGTTTATTAAAAGCGTTGCGAAAATACAAAATTTACAGCAACAAAAAAAACGAATGACCAAAAGTTTGAAAAACAAAACTAAAAGACCATTCGTTTTTAATCCATATCCCCTTGGGGAAGTTTTTTTAAGCAGAGAAGGAAGTTCCACAACCACAACTTTCTGTTGCATTGGGGTTGTTAAAGGTAAAACCACGGTTTTGAAGACCATCCATAAAGTCGATCTCAATGCCAACCAAGTAAATTGCATGTGCTTTATTCATAATGACACGCAAGCCACCTGACACAAACTCCTCATCTTCTTCTGTTATTTCATCAAAACCCAAAATATAGGTAAAACCAGAACAACCGCCACCTTTTACACCGACACGCAAACCATGCTTGTCGGTTACGTTCTCACTTTCCATGATGGTCTTAAGTTGGGCAACTGCTCCGTCTGTCAATTTTACAGGACTATCTAAATCAGTCATAATTTATCTTATTTTTGATTGGTATGTCAAAATGACACCATGTTCTTTTAAATTTAACCACTTTAATACAAGCAAAAATTGTACTAGTGCTACAAATATACACAATTATTTCTCAAACATCTTGTAACCAAACTTAGTTCATTGCATTAAGTAACTGTAAGAGAAAGCAAAACTAGATTTCTGAATGGTACAGCAATAATTTTGACTTGCCTTTGACTTTTGTTAATCAAGATAACGGACATTTTTGGAGCTAACTTTTATTGCTGAATGGACAACTATTGTTATGGATAAAATTGTAAAGGTAATAGTAGGAAAATATTCCACATTAGGATAGGTAAATAAAGCTGAACATCTTATCTTTGCAACACTTTGTACCCAAGCTTTTGCTAAATCCCTTATGTTTAGACAAAATATTATAGTAAATACAAGAAAGACAGTATTAATTGTATGGAAATAACTATGGAAATTTTAAAATTGGTTCTCCCATCTTTGTTGGTATTCTTAACAGCATGGTTGGTCTTGAGAGCATTTTTGAATAAAGAGTCTGATGTAATACAAAGTATTTTGGTACGTGATACAGAAAATAGACGTATTGAATTATTACAAAACACCAGCAAAACGATTTTGCCCATGCGCTTGCAAGCCTACGAAAGAATGGCTTTGTTTTGTTCTAGAATAGAAATGGGACAATTGGTAACCAATACTGTAGCTACAACCGAAATGTCGGCCGAAATGTACAAGACGGCTTTGATTATGCAAGTAGACGAGGAGTTTCACCACAACATCACCCAGCAAGTGTATATGACCGATGATTTGTGGAATATTATTTTACTATCCAAAAAAGAAGTAACTCGTATTTGCGAAAAAATTTACAATGACGTTGAAGCAGCACATCAAGATCAAAACCTACAAGGGCAAGCCAGTGCTACCGCCTTCTTAGAAGCTTTGGTCAAGTATATGCAAAATACGCCTCAAATAGGCTATATACATGCCCTTACAGCCATCAAAAAAGAAGTTGGAATTTTGTTTGGTTAAGAAATTAAAACCAATCCAATTAACTAATACAAAAAAGCCATTGAATCACCGTGTTCAATGGCTTTTTTGTATATTTGGCTCTGCTGTTTTAGAAGCAAAATTTACTGTAACAACAATCAATTTATGACGCGTTTATTTGTTTTAATATATACAGTTAGTTTTTTGATGGCCTGTAGCCCTCAAATGCACTTTTGTAAAACATCCTCCAATAATCAAGGCATTGCAAAAGCAGCAGAACAAGACAGTTCCATTGTTGCATTTATTGCCCCTTACAAGGAGCAATTGGCGGAAGAAATGGGTGCAGTAATCGGAACGGTTGCGGTTTCATTGACCAAGGCACAACCCGAATCTACCTTAGGAAATTGGTCGGCAGATGTCGTTCAAGCACAAGCAGAACTCTATTCCAACCAAAAAGTAGATTTTACAGTGCTCAACTATGGCGGTTTGAGAATCCCATCCTTGCCTCAAGGAGACTTGACCAAAGGTAAAATTTATGAATTGATGCCTTTTGATAATTACATTGTATTGGTAAAAATGCAAGGCAAAGACCTTGTTGTTTTATTTAATCACATAGCCACAAAAGGAGGTTGGCCTGTGAGTGGTGCCTTGCGTTTGATGATAGAACAAGGAAAAGCAACACAATATCTAATCAATGGTGAAAAAATAGAAGCAGATAAAGATTATTACGTGGCTACCAATGATTATTTAGCAAAAGGAGGGGATCAATGTTCTTTTTTTGTCGATAAAGAAAAACTAAAAACGGGCGTGTTAATTAGAGATGCAATGTTGGAGTATGTCCATAAAAACAAAGCACCCATTAACGCTACGATAGAAGGACGTATTGTTCAACAATAAAGACCCCAAAATTGCTATGAAAAAGGCTGAAATTGTACAGGAAATTCATCATCGTTTAGAGGCATTATACCCCGAAACACCAGTGCCATTAGACCATACCACATCTTACAACTTGCTCATAGCGGTTTTGCTATCGGCTCAATGTACTGATGAACGCGTCAACAAAGTAACCCCACATTTGTTTGCCCTAGCTAATGATCCGTATACTATGGCTCAGGTGCCTGTAGAGCAAATTCAGCAAATTGTTCGCCCCTGTGGCTTATCAGGAAGTAAATCTAAGGCCATCTCCAAACTCTCTCAAATCCTAATTGATAAGTATGATGGTGAAGTGCCCAATGATATGGAAGCTTTGGAGGAATTGCCAGGAGTGGGGCACAAAACGGCTTCTGTGGTCGTTTCGCAAGCTTTTGGAGTACCAGCCTTTCCTGTCGATACCCATATTCACCGTTTGGCATGGCGCTGGAAACTCAGTACAGGCAAGAATGTTGTACGCACCGAAAAAGACCTCAAACGCCTATTCCCAAGAGACTCTTGGAACAAGTTGCATTTGCAAATTATCTTTTTTGGAAGAGAATACTGCCCTGCTCGGGGCCACAACCCTTATGAATGTCCGATTTGCAAGGACTTTGGGCGCAAAGAAATGTTTCACGAATACGATAAAGTACAAGCCAAAAAGAAAAAATAACTAGCATTACCCTAACGACGCTTCTTAGTTTTCTTACTTTTTTGTTTTTTGTGATAACGCTCGGCCTCTTCAATTTTTTTCAAATCCTCCTCAATCAAGCTTTTCCAATCGATACCTTTGGTATCTTTGGTAAAATCCAAGGTATCTTGATAGTTGCCTTTATCAATATTCAATACCTCAATAGAAGTACCCAAATAGTGCTCAATCTCTCCCAATAAATCCCGCTCTTGCTCACTGCAAAAAGAAATAGCATTTCCTTTGTTTCCCCCACGACCTGTACGGCCAATTCTGTGGACATAATTTTCGGGTTGCTCAGGCAAATCATAATTGACCACATACTCTACCTGAGGAATATCCACCCCACGCGCACTTAAGTCGGTAGCAACAAGCAGCCTAATCTCAGCCGTTTTAAAGGATTCTAATGCCTCATTGCGTTGTTGCTGCGATTTGTCGCCATGCAGTGTTATGCACTCAAGACCAACACGCTCCATTGCTTTTTTGACGCGTTCTGCGCGCACTTTTGTACGAACAAATGCCAAAATTTTCGCGCCTTTTTGTTCTCTAAACAAACGCTCCAAAAAATAGCGTTTATCATCCATTTCTATAAAACCTACTTTGTGAAAAACATTGCGCGCCACAGGATTATCGGGGGCAATTTGGATGCGAATGGCATTGGTATGGATAAGCGTGTAGGCTAGTTTTTTGATGGCTTTATCAATAGTAGCCGAGAAAAACAGCGTTTGACGACGCTTGGGCAAATAGGCCAAAATACCTCGAATATCGGTGAGAAAACCCTTGGCGAGCATTTGGTCTGCTTCGTCCAGCACCAGAATACTAACCCTGTGCAAATCAATATACCCTTGACTGCGCAAGTCAAACAAACGCCCTGGGGTAGCCACCAAAATATCAGTACCTTTTTCTAGTTGAGCAATCTGAGGAGCCTGATCTACACCACCATGAATACACATGCTTTTGACCCCTGTATTTTGTGCCAATTGTTGCAATACCTCCGTCACCTGAACAGCCAATTCATGGGTGGGCACGACCACCAATGCCCGAATGCCATCTTTGCGTCTTGCTTTGCTTTTTAGCTGCTGCAAGTGGTTGACGACAGGAATACCATAAGCAGCGGTTTTTCCTGTTCCTGTATGGGCAACCGCGAGCACATCTTCCCCTTTCATAACATAAGGAATGGCCTTGAATTGAATGTCAGTAGGACGTTTAAACCCTAAACGATTTAGGTTATCTTTTAAGTCAGGAGAAAGTTGGTAATCTGAAAATTTCATACAAGTGACAAATCTATTATTTATGTACTATGCTGGTTAGAATAGGTTACTTAATTCTACTCCAAAAAGACGTAGCAATACGATGCTCAAACAATTTTGACAGTGAATTAAGACTCCAAAGGTAAACTAATTAGAGGGATAACCCTTATTATTTTACCAGCATCTTAACATTACCTTAGACAAGTTCTAAACAAAGTCCCTTTATTGCAACTTTAAATTTGTATCTTTGTAGTAATAAGAAGAAGAATTTGATTATGATTTGAGTTAAGAATTAGAGCGCATAGCTGTTTTAGAGCCAAAATTCCCTGCTAGTAGATTTTTCTATTAAAAAAGTGCTAGACCAAATAGGCAGTTAGAAAACATGTTTTTATGTTTAGTATTATTGATAATGAATTACTTGGGCTGTACAAAGAAGAGGAATCTATGAATGTGGTCGAAAAGATAAAAATCTACATCAATCTCGACTTATTTATTGCAGGATAAAGATAAATGAGCTAGACTACGGCTTGTTAAAAAAAAAATAATATGAAACCTAAAATAATATCTATATTCAATCATAAAGGTGGCGTAGCTAAAACAACCTCTCTTTATCATATTAGTTGGAAATTAACAGAGTTAGGCAAAAAAGTACTGATGGTGGATGCTGATTCTCAATGTAATTTATCTCAAATAACACTTGGTCAAGGTGGATTTGAAGAACATATAAAAAACAATCCTAAACAGAACATCAAAGATGCTTTAGAACCAGCTTTTATGTCCAAGACATCTCTGATACAGCCCGTAAACTGTCCAATAGTGAGAGGTAATGAAAACTTACTATTGTTACCCGGTTCTATGGATTTGGAATCATATTCAGTGGAGCTTGGTTTCTCATTCTTAAATGCCTTTAGTACCTCTAGTAATCTACCGGGATCTTTTTATTACCTAATAAAAAAGACTGCAGAACAATACAACTGTGACTATGTATTGATAGATATGAATCCTAGTTTAGGGGCTATCAATCAAGACTTACTACTTAGTAGTCACTATTTTCTAATTCCAACAGCACCAGATTTTCTATCGAAAATGGCTGTCAAATCATTATCAACAGTTATCCCGAAATGGGAAAATTGGGCACAAACGGCTAGAAAAACCTTTCAGCATGCTGTTTATCCTCTTCCAGATAGCACGCCTCACTTTCTAGGTTATACAGTTAATGATTATAATATAAGAGGTGGAGCACCAACCAAAGCAGCACAAAAAGACATTGCTGGTATTGAAGAGGAGGTTAATAAGGTACTGGTTCCTGCTCTTCGTAAACATGGTATGATTAAAGGCAATCAAGACAAGTTTAAATTAGGCACTGTCCAAGACTTTCAGTCTACTCTAAAAGGGTATCAAACTATTGGTCTTCCTGTATGGAAACTAGAACGCACTGATTTTGATAACGTAAAAGGAGCTGCTTTTGCTTCTACTAAAAACATAATGGATCGTGTAGAAGAGAGCTTTGTGGAAATTGTGAATAATATTCTATCAGCAATAGAAATTGAATCAGTAAATACAGTACCCAATGAGCAAAATTGAAGACGCAGTAGTTTTCTTTAGAAATAATATTGATAATGTCTTTAACCTTATTCATGTCTATGAACTGCATACCCAAACCAATGTTGAACACAATGCTGATGATATACTTAGAGCTGCTATAGCAATGGGAATTAGTGCTTTGGATTCATTTTTTCATGAGTTCATGGTAGGAGCTATTGTTGATATATACGCCAATAATAGCATAAAAAACTATAGTAATAACCTGCTCAAACCTTCTGATAATCCACATAAACTTTTGAGTATTCTATCTAAAAGTAAGCAAGAACAGTTAAAAGAAATAGAACAAGCATTATATTCAAATCTAAAGACCAAAACATTTCAGAATCCTGAAATTATTGCTGAGAATATGAAGTTAATTGGAATTGAACAGTTATGGAGTGACGTGCAAGTTAATATAACAGAACAGTATAGTGTTCAAGATTTAAAAAGTAGATTAGAGTTAATTGTAGATAGAAGGCATAAAATAGTGCATGAGGCAGATATGAACAGAAGTACAGGCACAAAAAATGAAATTGAATTAGAGGAGGTCAGAAACGATATAATATTTATAAAAGAAATTGGAGAGGCTGTATTTATGATTTTACAATAAAAAAGAAAATCAAAGCTGAACACTCCTTTTGACAACCATAAGTTTTAGTTTTATTAATAATGGCTATAGACAAACAACAAATTGTAGAGGCACTGAGAACCGTTAACGATCCCGAAACAGGACAGGATATTATCAGTGTGAGAATGGTAGAAAATTTACAAGTTTCTGGCAATGATGTGACATTTACCTTAGTAGTACCTTCGGTCAAATCACCTGTCAAGAACCAATTGACCTTTGCGTGCATTGGAGCGGTGAATGCCGTATATCCAGAGGCAGAAGTGCATGTGCACGCAAAAGCAAATTCAAATGCCAGTCAAGGGCCCAAAAGCCCTGTGCCTCATATCAAAAATATCATAGCAGTAGCTTCGGGCAAAGGCGGTGTTGGTAAATCTACCGTTGCTGTCAATTTGGCCTTGAGCCTAAAAAATATGGGAGCCAAGGTTGGTTTGATGGATGTAGATTTGTACGGGCCATCTATTCCAACTATGTTGGGCATGCAAGGAGAACGTCCTAGAATCAGAGATATTCATGGCAAACCCAAAATGCTCCCTATTGAAAAGTTTGGCGTTCCTACTATTTCTATTGGATATATGATTGAACCCCAACAAGCCGTGGTGTTGCGAGGCCCACGTCTGGGAGGAATTGTAAAGCAGTTTTTTCATGAATGTTTGTGGCCTGCATTGGACTATTTAATCATCGATTTACCGCCAGGAACAGGTGATATTCATCTAACATTAGTCCAAACCGTTCCTGTTACGGGGATTGTGATGGTAACCACTCCTCAAGAGGTCGCTTATGTGGATGCCTTGAAGGGAATGAATATGTATCGCCTAGAGAACATCAATGTTCCTATCTTGGGCATTGTAGAAAATATGGCTTGGTTTACACCCAAAGAATTACCTGATAATAAATATTACATCTTTGGGGAAGGCGCTGGCAAACGATTGGCCAAAGAAGCCAAGACCATGTTGTTGGGGCAAATCCCTATTGTACAGGGTATTCGAGAAGGTGGAGATAAGGGCATCCCTGTAGCAGAAGGAGAGGAGCCTATTGCCAAAGCAGCCTTTGAAAAAGTAGCACAAAACGTGTTGCGTCAGGTGGCTGTTAGGAATGAGATGTTAGCCGCTTCACAAGTGGTCAAGACTACTTAAATGTAAAAAGGGCGTATCACTCCATTTCCTTGGTATTATTTAATTTTATTTTAATAATAAATATATGAATTCCAGTAAAGAAAATATTTTAGCGAGGGTAGAGCAAGCATTAACAACCTTGCGCCCACACCTAGAAATAGATGGTGGAGATATTGAGGTAGTAGAACTAACCGATGATATGGTTTTACGTTTTAAGTGGATGGGAACCTGCGAAACTTGTTCTATGAGTACCATGACTATGAAAGGAGGGGTAGAACATACCATCAAGTCATTTGTACCAGAAATAAAAGAAATTGAAGCCATCAATGGTCTTTTTCATGCGTAATTATGTACCTTGATGAAGGTACATATACTTCATTCTCTAATTACACTATTTTATGATTCGGTATGTTGCCTACGGGTTCTTATGTTGTTTGTTGATCTTGTCCGCTTGTGATGATCCTACACCTCAATTAGACCCGCCTCCCTTTAAAACCTCTTGGACAAAAACAGAATTGGATCAAGTAAATGTTTACGCCATAGCAGGGGATTATTACGAAGCCAAAATAGGGGTATCTGGCGACCAGCTTACAGGGATCTATAGAGATCCTACGGTGGCCCAAAACAAAGCTTGTTGGTTCTTTTTTGAAGGAAAACTTACTAGTCAAAATCCCATTATTGTAAATTGTTATAACCCTACCGATAACAAACCTGCTATCAAAGGAGAATTCAAAATCTTGGGAGATGTGGTTTTTATGAAACTACTTAACACTCCTGCTACGAATTGCAATCACGAATTGACCGATGATGTAGGGCGCACCATTGTATTGGATTTGCAACACCAGTGGTCTGCTGTACGTGTTACCCAGCATGAAGCGAACATCTTTGAAGTGCCAGATGCCAAGACTATTGCTCTAGAAGAGTTGCTCCCCAAAGGAACGGCTGTAGCGGTTTGTGAGCGCCGCAAAAATTGGTTGCTAGTAGAGGTGCTATCCAAGCTTGGTCAAAAAGTGTGGATTCAAGAACACCAACTCTATCCATTGATCTTCTAATTCTTTTCTCCTTACCTACCAATTGTTATGACGATTGCTGTAATCAATGGCCCCAATTTAAATCTCTTGGGGCGAAGACAACCCCATATTTATGGAAACCAGTCTTTTGAGGCGTATTGGCCGAGTTTAGAAGCGGCTTTTCCCAATTGTCAATTGACCTACTTTCAGAGCAATTCAGAAGGGGCTTTGATTGATGAGTTGCACCAAATAGGGTTTGACGTTGCTGGCATTGTTATCAATGCAGGGGCTTATACCCATACGTCTTTGGCCTTGGCCGATGCCATTGCAGCCATAGAAGCACCTGTTGTAGAAGTGCATTTGTCCAATATTTTTGCACGCGAACCCATTCGCCAACAATCCCTTATTGCAGCTCAATGCAAAGGAAGCATTAGTGGCTTTGGTTTGCAAAGTTATAACTTGGGTATTCAAGCTCTAATTGGAGTGTAAAACCTCCGCCACTAAAACTAAATAGGTATTAATGTTTGCGTATTTGTTTTTGAATAAGATGTTTTACCTTTGACGTTTTGACACGTTCTCCAGGCGCGAAAACATGCGTAACTTTTCCTTTTTTATCAATTAAGAATTTTTGGAAATTCCATTTTACGGGAAAATCTTTTCGTCCATTCAGTGTTTTGGACGTTAAATACTCGTACAAAGGGTGTTGGTTTTTTCCCTTGACCGAAATCTTGGAAAACATAGGGAAGGTAACGCCATAGTTGCTAATACAAAAACGATTAATATCTTCATCGCTTCCCGGTTCTTGATTGAGAAAATTATTACTAGGAAAACCTAAAATAACAAAATCCTCACTTTGATACTCATCATACAAGGCTTGTAAATCGGCATATTGTGGCGTAAAGCCACATTTGGAAGCGACATTGACAATTAATAGAACTTTGCCTTTGTATCGGGATAATGGAACCTCATTGCCAATAATATCCTTTACTTTGATTTTGTAAATAGAGTTGGGGCTGGGGGCGTTGCTCATAAATAAGAGCAAACTGATTAATAGGAAGAAAATACCTTTCATAGTGGAACATTTAGATGATAATATAGGGCGGGAGGTTCAAAATATAACAAAAAGATTTTATAATCTAGGTGGTTTTTTATGCAATTTGTTAGAAGTCACAAAATGAAAAATTATTGTAATATTGTTAATGAATAGATATAAGGGGTTGGATTTGCTTAATTGGTGTGGAGCGTATTATCTCTTAACAAAGAAAAAGTAATTGTCTCGATTGACAATTGCTTCTTATTTTTAGACGCAACGGTAGCCTTATTCTTTGATATGCTTGCGAATAGCTGCTTTGATGGTAGCATCTTTTACACGGTCTTGAGGGGCAAATGTTTTGATCAATTTACCATTTCTACCTATTAAGAATTTTTGGAAATTCCATTTAACGGGAGCATTTAAACGCCCGTTTTCTTTTTTGGAAGTCAAATATTGATAGAGGGGATGTTGATCTTTGCCTCTAACTGAAATTTTGGAAAACATAGGAAACGTTACCCCAAAATTGCTGGTACAGAAACGATTAATCTCCTCGTTACTGCCCGGTTCTTGCTCGCCAAAATTATTGGCAGGAAAGCCCAAAACTACCAAACCATCTTCTTCATATTCTTCATACAATGCTTGCAAATCAGCATATTGTGGCGTATGCCCACATTGAGAAGCAACATTAACAATCAACAATACTTTACCCTTGTAACGGGACATAGATACTTTGTTGCCAATAATATCCATGACTTTAAAGTCATAAATGTCTGTAGTAGGTTTGGGGGCAGCACTGAGTAGTAAAACAAGCATTAAAATGCCACTAGTCAATCGATTAAACATACCTTAAGAATTAGTGAGAAAATATTCTATATCTCAAATTAAATGAAATTTTAACAACTATAATGAAGAGTTGTTGTGGTATAAAATGGGGGTTAGAATAAACTACGCACTACAAAATACAAGCCATCCTTTGTTGTTATAACGAATAAAGTCAATCTTTATGAGTATAAACCAAATGCAAACAGTAAACTAAACCTATCCATTTTATAACTGAAAGGCACCAATCAGATACAAGGAACTCATAAACGAGGTATATAATCCATAGAGTATTAATATCTTTGCTAAATGAAAGAGCAACAGCATAAAAATTCTATAAATAGGAATATATGGCTAGAGCCGCTCCAATCAGTAATAGATGCGAATGGGTGGGAGCAAGGAGCCTTATATTTGGAACAAGGAGCCTTACTCACGCTTCAATTGGGGGAGCAAGGGAGCATGACAGCAAGCGTACAGGACTATGGCGAACGCATTTACCAGCAACAACTGCTACTGCCCGTTTTTTCTATGGCTCAACAAAAGACTTGGAGACAATACTTTCAAGCGCATGCTTATGAATTGAGCCAACTGTTACAGCAACAGTTTCCCCCCACACTTTTTCAAGTTGGACATACCTTAGAAATACCAATAAATGCCCCCCAGTTAGAGGATTGGAAAATGGCTTGTTCCTGTTCTAATCGTCAAGTGCCTTGTCGGCATTTGGTAGTGGTGTTATTGGCTATTCAGCAACAAATAGAGCAAGACCCCTTATGGTTGTTTCGATTGAGAGGCATGGATTTGGAAGATTTGATTGGGGATAACACTATATCAAATCCTATCCAATTAGAGGGTTTTCCAACGTTGCAACAACAAGCTTTACAAACAACTCCAACTCAAGATAGTCTTGTTGCTCCTTATAGTAGCCGTGCAATGCAGCAATTGGATTGGTCGGTTATTGATAATAATTGGAAGCAATATATGCGTCTTCTAGACCATCAAACTTTGTTTTATGAAGGTGCTCTCAAAAGGAAACTGCAACGTTATTGGCGCAAAGCCATTCAGTCTCACAAAAAACAACTACTAAACCCAGAAGACTATACCGCTTGGCACCAGCAATTGCAACAAACCAAAGATATTGCATTGGTCATAGATCCCAATCATCAATTGATAAACCTATTTGCTGTACAAGGGGGGCAAAGTCAGCCTTTGTTTGCTAGAGATCGGGCTTTGGAAACTTTGGTGGGCGTGTTGGAGACTATTGATTTGAAGCAATTGCCACTTTATCCAGCACCTTTTATTGCCTTGCATCAATTGTATCGTTTTGCACTTAAATTGCTATACGAACACGCTTATTTGCCTTATTTACTGCATGGTCCAGCAGGTTATTTGGTACAGTGGCAGCCTGCTTATACCGTTAACAGCACGATTCAACAATTACTAGAACAATTAAAGGCATCTCTGCCTCAAGATTTGCTGGTCTTGGATGCTGATCCTGTGCAATGCTTGCCTGTACAGCAACAAGTGTTGTGCTTTTGTCATTTGATAGGGAGTTATTATTTGCAAAAATCCAAGCTGTGGATTCCAGAATGGTCGAGCAAAGAGCAGAAAGTGGAGTATTGTTTTTTTAGTGGGCAGCCTACACCTTTTGATGGGAGCAAGGAGCAAAGCGTTCCCAAGCAAATTCAGGCTTGGTTGCAGCCCTTTTATTTGGGACAAGCCCAATACGCACCTGTTATTAAAGTAATAGAATTAGAAGCAGAGGAAGGAGTGGAGCGTCAATTCTATCTAAGAGTTTATGTAGAAAACAAGGGCGATAAAGCAGTGCCATTGGTTAGCTTAACCAAGTTTTTGCAGCAAAAAAATGCCAAAGCGCAGCAATTGGTCGTTTTAAAAACATTGCAACAGTTGGCGGCCTATTATCCCGATTTGGAAAATATAGTGCTTCAGAAAGAGGCACAAAGCCCACTGTACCACACAACAGCATTTGAAAGGATATTTTTTGAAGTATTGCCCTTGTTACAAATGCTTCATATAGCCATTATTTTGCCCTACTCCTTGCAGCACCTTACCAAGCCACGTTTGGGCTTGCACCTCGCCACCAAGGCACAAGCTAGTGGCCAAAAAACATCCTTTGTCAGTCTCAAAAATTTGTTAAAATTAGAATGGAAGGTCGCCATTGGGGCAGAGATGATGGAGGCCGTAGAGTTTCTAAAATTAATGAAAAAAAAGCAAGGATTGGTTCGGCACAAGGGGCGTTATCTGTACTTGAGTGAGGTGGAATTGAAGCAAATTTTGGAGCAATTGGAAATGCCTCCACCTGCTACTGCCAACCAATTATTACAAATGGCCTTAAGCCATTATCACGAAAAACACACTGTAGCAGTAAGCCCAGCAGTAGCAACACTGGTGCAAGCGTTCAAAGCCTCTATAACAGTTGCTCCCCCCAAAACACTGCAAGCCACTTTGCGGCCTTATCAGCAGGTAGGTTATGCTTGGATGTATAAGAATGCACAATTGGGCTTGGGTTCGTTGATCGCCGATGATATGGGCTTGGGCAAAACCTTGCAAGTCATTGCTTTATTACTAAAATTTAAAGAAGAAAATCGCTTGCTCCATCAAAAAGTATTGATTGTCGTACCTACTTCTTTACTGACCAATTGGCAACAAGAAATTAAAAAATTTGCGCCTTTGTTGCAGGTAGGAGTGTATCATGGCTCCAAACGCCGTTTGTCCTCAGAAACGGATGTTGTACTAACAACCTATGGAGTGGCCAGAATGGAACAGGCTAGACTCAATCAGCTGGATTGGTATGCTTTGGTTATTGATGAGGCACAAGCCATTAAGAATGTACAAGCTGGACAAACAACGGCCATCAAATCCTTAAAAGCAAGCTTAAATATTGCCATGAGTGGCACGCCTGTCGAAAATCGCCTAGCCGAATATTGGTCGATTATGGATTTTGTAAATCCCAATTATTTGGGAACGATGGCCGAATTTGAAGCCAGCTACAGCCATCCTATTGAGCAAGAGAACAACCAGCAATGCCTCACCGCTTTTCGCAAAGCAACGGCTCCTTTCATTCTACGCCGATTAAAATCGGATAAAAGTATTATTCAAGATTTGCCCGACAAAATAGAGCAAAATTATATCGCCCAATTGCATCCCATCCAAGCAGAATTGTACCAAAAAACGGTCAACGATAGCTTGGCAGCATTGCAATTGTATAAACAAGAGCCCAAAAAGCGCAAAGGGTTGTTGCTCCAACTGATGGGTGCACTCAAGCAAATTTGTAATCATCCTTACCAATATTTGCAATCGGGGGGAAGTGGGCCGGTGTATTCGGGCAAAAGCCAGTTGTTGATGGATTTATTGACGCGTATAGAACGGCAGCAGGAGAAAGTGTTGGTGTTTACACAGTATAGAAAGATGGGACGCTTGATGAAGGGCTGGCTCAAAGAACGTTTTGGCAAAGAGCCTATGTATTTGCACGGTGGTTGTACAAGGGCAGAGCGCGATGCTATGGTTAGGGCTTTTCAGACCGATAAGCAAGAACGGGTGTTTTTGCTCTCACTCAAGGCAGCAGGCACAGGGTTGAATTTAACGGCCGCCAATCATGTCATTCATTATGATTTGTGGTGGAACCCTGCGGTAGAGGCACAAGCTACGGATCGCGCTTATCGGATTGGGCAACAAAAAAATGTGCAAGTGTATCGTTTTATCACGCAAGGAACACTAGAGGAAAAAATCGATGCTATGATTCAGAGCAAAAAAGCCTTAGCCAACCAAACCGTTACGCTTGGAGCACAGTGGTTGGGCGATTTGCCGCCTGAGGAATTGGAAACACTATTGCAATTGCAGTAGTGTGCCTATCTTTATTTTTGTAATTGGATAAACAATTCTAAGCCCGATCTGGGTTGGATAGAGTTGTAACAAGGCTCTATTTGGACACTCGAAAAATGAGGTTGGAAGTAGCCCAAGTACTCTTCTTTGCTGCCCTTGAAAGGCGGCCCCATAGGTGGTGCAGGTAGGTTTTTGTTGAAAAGTAAGCCAATTAGTTGTCCGCCTGTTTGGAGCATACTGGCTGTTTTTTGGGCATATTTGGGGCGCAGTTTGGGTTCAATCGCACAAAAGAAGGTTTGTTCTACTATATAATCCAAGTCCTGTAATGCCAAGTCAAAAAAATCGCCTTGTATCAAATGTTCTTTCGGAAAATCAGGACAGCGTTTGGCCAATGCCTCTAGTGGGCTGGATGCCCAATCACAAACATACACTTGGGTAAAGCCTTGTTGGTGCAAATAACTGGCCTCATGAGCATTGCCACAGCCAGGAATCAAAATACGAACAGATTTATTACGCACACCATCCATGTAGTGTTGTATAGGGGGCGTAATGCCGCCTGTGTCCCAACCTGCTGTATCTTGAATATAACGTTGCTGCCAGTAGTTGGTATTGAGCGGTGAATCAGTGAGTTGGAACCAGTGGTTGTCGTCTTTCATGTTGGTTGTTGTTGGTGGCTAGAGTGATACGACTAAAACAGTTTCATTTGATTAAGGTTGGTAGTTTTTTGGGTGAGGTGTTGTTCAAATTGTTTCCAATCTGGATGGTCTGCATAACGTTTATCTGTACAAAGTAGGTGATAAGCTTTTTTTAAATCAATTCGCATTAGGATATTTTTGGTAATGGGGCGTTTGGCATCAGGAAAGATGATTGCTTTGAGCAGGGCTTGTACTAGTGTGCTATTTAAAATTTTTTGCGCTATTTGTGCCTCTACTAACGTATCAAAGCCTATAAAGTAACAAGTATCATCGAGCATTCTGGGCTTGTTTTGATTAGGCAAGACTAAAGAAAAGGTGGTTCTTTGGTACATGCCCGAAATAGCTACTTTATATTTTTTGAAGGAATAATTTCCAATTCCAAAGATGGAAAAAGGTGGTTTTCCTTTATAAATCGATGATTTTCTCTTGTCAAAATAAGCTCTATTCTTGTCCAAATAAGTATATGTTTTAGGGTAGTAATCTTTGATATAATGAGTGTCTTGGCCTATTTTTTTTTGTGTAACAATGGTTGTTTTTCTGTGTGATTGTAGCGTTTCATGTTTTAGATCAGAACTTTTTATTAAGCCAAATAATAAATCCTCTTCTAATACAACTAATTCTTTAAATCCATTGATATAATGCTCTTCTGATTGTTCCAGCTCCATAATTTTAGAACAATCGTGTTTCATACCTTGCCTCCAAACAAAAGGAGAAATGTCATCTAAGGCTTGTACTGTATGATAATCTGCAATGGAATAGACAAATTTATCTTGTTCCCATCCAAATTTTGTTTTTGTTTCTTGCGTATAAAAATCTTGCTCTTGACAAGTGTAAGCAGGAGTTGTATTGAGTTGAGCAAGGCACAAACTAGCATTTACGGCTACCTTAAATTCTTTTTTTGCATCAATATTCAGTTGACGAATATGACCAATGTGGTAGTGGTGTTTTGGCTGTTCTTGTACGATATTTTTGACTACACTATTTTTAATTAGAAAGGCAAAGTGTCCGTCATGACGATCAAAATATTGGAGTAATTGTAAAGATATATATTCCCCAATATCAAAATTCCCTTTACCCGTAATAGCATCTAATCCTTTGAGGTGTTTAAAATTCGACTTTTTGGGTAAATTATCAGAATCAAGGGTTGTTAGAGCGGCATTGGTAATCCAAGGAGGGTTGCCTATGATTAATAATTGCAAGGCTTGATTTTGCTGGACAAGTTGTTTCAAATCTACGGTAAAAATATCTTGATGGCGAATTTCTATATTGGGTTGGCACAAGGCTTTTTTTTCTAAAAACAATTCCAAAATTCTAAATTTAGTCTCCCATACATAAGGAAGATAAATTTCAATGCCAACAATTTTTTGAATGGTACTAAACTGCTGTAATGCTGCTAGTATAAAATTTCCTTTGCCACAAGTAGGCTCAATGACCAATTCTGGTTGTATGTTTTTTTGGTGAAGTAAACTAGTAACACTATTTGCCAATTGTACATTGGTCTGAAAGTCGCCATAAGCTCTTCTATTGGGCTCTTCTACTACAGAAGATGACGCTGTTATATTATCGTTGACTATAGCAAGGTCGTGTTCATTTTCAAAAAAAGAATGTATGCCACAGACTTCTTGTAGGACAATATTCGCCTCTTTTATAGAAGTAATATTTACTAACTTTTCTCTAAAAAAAGCAATTACAATAGGAACTATATGGGCTTCAAAGAGAGTCATCTAGTTGTTTTTATTGGTTAATTTAGAAATGCCATCTACAGTTTCTGTCAATCCTACTACTCTGCTGTATTGGAGTCTCCATTGTAAGGCATTAGAAATAGTTAAATAGCCTTGATGTGGAGCTTGCTGGAGCATTTTTTCTGCCATTGTACGGAGCGTTATTTCATCAGCAGGAATATTTCTATCATTTAAGTAAGCTACTAAATCATCTGCATTAGCACCATCCTTTAGTATTAGTTCTCTAATTCTATGAGTGGTGGTATAATCTGCGGTTTTTTCTTTAGAAATGAAGGTGCAATCTATAAGGTTTAAGGTAGCAGCTTTTGTTTGAGGATTATCTTGTTTGTCATAGACAAATAGAAGTAAATTATAACCCAAGCCAAAGATTTTTTGTTGAGCGTTTTTGAAAGTAGAGGATGATTGGGGTTTTTTGCTAGATGTTGTTTTTATATCTGTATTAATATGTTCTTCTGGCAAATCTAATCCTTTGGAAGAAGATCCTTTCTTATATTTGTACGTTTTATTAAGATACTCTTGAAATTTTTTCTCAATATGATCGCCAATTGTCTTTCCATTATCTGTTCCAAACAGTTCTGTACTCGTGTATGGAAATTCATGTTTGCAAAATTCTTCAGCAGCAACTTGCAATAATTCAATAGTTAAATGAGGCTTCATGTAGTGTTATTTTTTACCAAAGATAACCTTTTCCACCTTAAGCAAACAAAAAATAGCCCAAGAACAACAAGCCTACCTACTTAATTCCCCCAGCATAAGCACCCAAAGGCATACTTTAATCTGCACCAAAATTACATTTAGTGCTGGGCAAAACTTAGCAATGAGAGCAAGGGCAACCAAGCACCATCTATTCCAGCAAAATATTGTATCTTCGCAAAAAAAACAGCATGACCTTTAATGATCTCAACCTCAACAATGCCTTGCGAAATGCTTTAGAAGATTTGCAATTGGAAACGCCTACCCCTATTCAGGCCGCTGCCTTTTCGGTGGTGATGTCTGGTAGAGATGTGGTAGGGGTGGCCCAGACGGGAACGGGCAAGACGTTTGCTTATTTGATGCCGATTTTGCGCCAATTGAAGTTTTCTAAGCAGAAACATGCGCGGGTTTTGATTATAGTGCCTACTAGAGAATTGGTGGTACAAGTGCTGGGCGAGATTGAAAAATTGACCACTTATGCTTCTATTCGTGCCAAGGGAGCCTATGGAGGGGTGAACATGAACACCCAAAAGGAGGTATTGGCCGAAGGGATGGATATTTTGGTGGCTACTCCAGGGCGTTTGTTAGATTTGGCTTTGAGTCGTGCCATCAAGCTCAAAAGTATCAAGCAATTGGTGATTGATGAGGTGGACGAAATGCTCAATTTGGGATTTTTGCCCCAGTTGAAGAACTTGTTTGATGTTTTGCCCGAGCGTCGTCAAAACATCTTATTCTCTGCTACGATGACCGATGAGGTAGAGCAGTTGATAGACCAAGTTTTTTATGAACCCGAAAAAATCACGGTTGCTGCTTCTGGAACTTCGGCAGATGGCGTGACGCAATTGGCTTATGTCGTGCCCAATTACAACACCAAACTTCATTTATTACAATTATTATTACAAGAAAACAAAGAAGATTGGACTAAGATTTTGTTGTTTGCTCCCACGAAGAAAATAGCCGATCAGTTGCAGGCAAATTTAGAGCAAACCTTACAAGAGCCTATTGGGGTGATTCATTCTAATAAATCTCAAAATTATCGTTTGAGAATGGTAGAGGAGTTTGAGCAGGGGCAGTTGCGTGTGTTGATTGCTACAGATTTGATGGCGCGCGGCTTGGATTTTGATGGAATTACACAGGTGATTAATTTGGATACACCTGATGAGGCCGAAAACTACATTCACCGAGTAGGACGAACAGCTCGTGCAGAAGCGGAAGGGGTCGCGATTACGTTGGTGAGCGAAATAGCGGTAACTAGAGAATTGGAGTATTTGGAGGCGATAGAGCAATTGATGCAGCAAAAATTGACGCGTCTTTCATTGCCCGACGCACTCGAAATTGCGGATACGTTGACAGAGGATGAAAAAGTAAAATACCAGCAAAAGAATGCCACGACTGTTTTGGACATAGAAAAACAGTCTCAGGGCGCGTATCACGACAAGAAATTAAAAAATACTAAGATTAATCGCGCGCAAGAAAAGCGTTTGGCTCGCAAGCAAGAAAAATACAATTCTAGAAGGCGCGGTGGCAAGAAGTAAGTTAAGGAAGCTGATAAACAAGTTCAAATTCCTCACAAACCACCATCAGGTCTTCTTCAGCGATTTCTCCAAAACTAGCTAGGTCTTTGGAGAAAAAACTCCAGTGTTTTTCTTTCCAATAACTAAGAGTTTGGTCGCCTTCCCCTTCCTTCATCGCATAGTCTTCGTCTATTTCATCAAAGGGCACTATTTCTACATCGGTAGTTTGCAAGATTCCCTGTGCTTCGCCTTCCCAATTGGTAAGAATAGCCATATCGCCCTTTTGGGGAATGGGAACTTGATAATGCAAATAGGATGCTAATGCACCAGAGGAGGCTGTTTTTAGCCCTGCTTTGACCAACAGTACACAGGTGTCCGCTTGTTCTTTGGTGGTGCCTAATGGGTAGGCTTCGGGCATAGGAGTGTGGCTGTGTTCAATGTGATCAGCAATAAACGAAAACCATATAGCAGGTACAGAAGGATGTATTTGATCGCTCATGTTTTTTGTCTAAATCTTGTAAGGTGATTGTTTTATTTTATTTTTCCATTGAGAATATCTCTGGCAATATCTTTTACTTGGGTAGGAAAATCTTTGCTGATGATCCATTGCAAGGTACGTGGGTTTTTATGGGCTGGTTCTCCTTTGTTACTACCAAAATTAAACACAATAATACCATCGGAGTTGCGTACAAAACGTTTGGTAAAGTCTACTTGGTTCTTATCATTGATAAAATCGTGCAAGGCTTGCATATCGTTTTGGATGGGAGCAGGAGTAACGTTGTCATCTGCATCTACATAATCCACCTCTTTGTACTTTTGGATTTGCCCCCAAAGCACGGCAGCAGTAGCACGCGTATCGGCCAAGGCATCATGTGCCTCGGTGAGCTGCTTGCCACAGTAAAATTTATAAGCAGCTTTGAGCGTTCTGGGTTCCATTTTGTAAAAAATCTGTAAGGCATCCAATAAGCGCCGGCCTTTCATCGAAAAACGAATGCCTACACGGCCAAATTCCTCGGTAAGCATGGGAATATCAAAACGATTGGAATTATAGCCTGCCAAATCTGCATCTTTTAAGAAATCGTACAATTCGTCGGCATAAGCCTCAAAAGTAGGCTTATTGCGTACTTTGTCAATAGTGATTCCGTGTATTGCAAGGGCTTCTTTTTTGATGGGATATTGTGGATTGATTAAGTACTCTTTTTCAATGGCTGGCCCTCCATCTTTGGGGTATTTGATGAGGGCTATTTGCATGATGCGATCTTTGACTACATCCGTGCCAGTAGATTCTATATCAAAAAAAACGAGATCTTTATCTAAATTAAAATTCATAGTGTGTGTGTAACTCCTGTTGGTGGAGTAGGTGATCAGAAGAGGGTATTATAGCAATAGGTAAAAAAAAACCAAAAAATATAGACACAAAAAACAACAACAGTTTGCTGTATTTATAGTCAAACTCTTATATTTGTTAGCCCATTTTGCGCCTTACACAAATACTATTTTACTAGTAAAACAAGTCATAATACATGTCAAGAAAACAATATAAAGGCTTCACAAGCAGCCACGAAAAAAAAGTAAGCAGAAAAGAGCGTCAACAACAAATGAAAGAACAGCGTTCACAAGCACCTCAAGAGGAATTAGTACCTACTGAGGAGGACACGGCTCAAATTAAGAACTTAGCCCTGTATTCTGTTATTGGAATTGGTCTAATTCTGTTGTTGATGTACTGGATTTTTATCAATGGATAAACCCCATTTTTAAGAGCAGTTGATGGAATAGGGAGATATTATAATATCTCCCTATTAATTTATTTTTAGCTCTCCTTGGCCGCAACCTCGGCTTGCTCTCCAAAGTATTGAACAAATTTTCGCATATCATTGGCCAATTCTGTATTGTTGGTAGCCCGATAATAGGTATCTGCTAGGCCCTTGAGTGTTTGAAACATGAACTTGTTCATCTCCGCAATTTGCAATTCGTTGGTCCACAAGTCAATCTTGTAGGTATCTCTAAATTCTTCATCAAATAGAGAAAGCAACATGGCTTTGGACTTTTTAAAGGTCGGCGTATCAGGCGAATCTTGTGCTTGCCATTCGATCTTGACAGGAACGTTGTTCTCATCCAAACCTACTCGGCAGATAATATCACTAGTTTTAGCAATTTTGACATCTTTATTAGACATAGTATAAGACTTTACAGGTTGTATATATCCCTTTTATAACAAAAGGGGATCGTTAAAAGAGCTAATGTGCTCTGGTAGAATGTTCTTCTAAAGTTACAGTTGTAGAATTAGGCGTGGCCTGATCTATTTGTTGTAATTGGTAACGTTCAATGAGGTTAATTAGTTTAGTAGCATAATTAGGATCGGTGGCATAACCAGCTTTTTGTAGTCCTTTGGCCCAAGCTTTCCAATCGGTTGAATCTAGTAGGAACAAGGCATCATACCATGGACGCGTGATTAAAAACTCTGAGTGATCAATATAGCATTGCTCTACATCCGAGTATCTTCTAAAGCAAGCAAAAGCAGGATACATGCCTTTTTTTTGCTGGTTCCATTCGTAGGTATAAGCACAGTGCCGATCTTTGCCATCCCAGTTAGGACTTGCTTTGATTCCAAAATGATTATTGGCGTGAACCGCCAAATGGCTGGTTCCAAAACGAGATTCCAAAATAGCTTGCCCTAAGGTAATACTTGCAGGAATGTTGGCGCGTTGCATTTCCCGTACAGCTAGGTAGCGATATTGATTGACATACAGTAGAATACTGTCTGGAGTATCTGTTTTCATCCATCCCTCATGGTCATCAAGTACAATAGGTTCTTGCGAAGGTTGCCAATACAAAAAAAGTCCATAGCACAACAAGGCTACTAGAAGCACTTTCCACATAATTGTTGCTAATTATTGAATATCACTAGGAATGACACGAAACGTACAAGTTTGTTCTGTGCCTATTTCTGTATATTCCCAATCAGATTCGTTTCGCATATCTTTTAGTAGTCGTCGTCCGCCTTTGATCAGTACGTTAACAGAGTCATTGACTATAGTACAACCTTGAGGATTATAAACGATACCACTTTCTTCTTCAAAGAAAAGAATTTGTTTGTTCTCATTGGGTGATACAATTATTGTATCGCCATAAGTAGCGGGGTTGTAACTACCAAAAAAGTAGAAGTTAAGCGTATCAGATGTTTGATTATTAATGCGCTTAATATAAGTAGTACCACGTTTGTCACAAGCTCCCAAAAGAATAGTTATAAGTAGTAGGAAGAACAGAATACGGGAGGCCATAGATTAGATATTGGATAATTGGAATTGAAAATAATTCAAGAATATAGATTTTTTCTAATTCGTTTAATTAATTGAAACTTTTAGTAATTGGTTGGAATGACCACCCAAACAAAGGTACATACTGTTAGGCTATTTGTATAGTACTCGGTTGGTTTTTTGTTCTTGCTTTGTAGCGATACAAGGTTATCAAAAAACAAACGCTCTAAAGTTGTGTACTTTAGAGCGTTTAGGAATGGGATAGGATTGTTATTTAATCCTTATCAAAAATATAAGTAAAGACTTCGTCTTGACCTTGGTAGTATCCTTCTAATGTAATTTCACCTTCTGCTTCTACTACTGCATTCTTGAATTCTTCCAAAGAAGAAATAGGTTCTTCATTAACAGAGGTAATAATAAAGTCTTCTTCCATATTGGTCGGCTCAATAATACCATCTTCTATTATTTTGGTAATGAGCACTCCTTCTGATACATTATTTTCATTGGATTTCAAATTTCTTGCTTCGATTCCCAAGTCGTCTAAGAGCGTTTTTTTGGAAGCAAGCCGTTTTTCGCTGCGTTTTTTGCCTAAGGTAGTAGTATTAGAACTGTTTTTGAGAATGATATCTGTTGATTTGAGCTCGCCTGCACGCAAGAAAATAACCCCTACTGTTTCACCTGGGCGAAAAAGTCCTACTTGTTCTTGTAGTTCGGGAGAGCTTTTTACAGGGATGCCATTGACTTTTACAATCACATCTCCGCGTTCTAGCCCTGCTTCTTCTGCGGCACTTTCTTCGCCTACCCCCTGAATATAAACCCCATCCATAGATTCCAAAGCGTTCTCATCGGCAATTTCATCGGATATATCCCGAATGGTCACCCCCAAGAAACCACGTTGTACTTCTCCAAATTCAATTAAATCACTCATTACTTTTTTGACCAAATTGGAAGGGACTGCAAAAGAATAGCCTTCATAGCGTCCAGAGCGAGTGATAATGGCCGTATTGATGCCCACTAAATTACCGTCTGTGTTGACCAATGCGCCACCACTATTACCAGGGTTGACCACAGCATCAGTTTGGATAAAGGATTCAATATCATAAGCACCATCCAAAATATCAATATTACGTCCTTTGGCACTAACAATACCCGCAGTTACCGTAGAGGTGAGGTTGAATGGATTGCCCACGGCCAATACCCATTCTCCTACAAACACTTCATCAGAGTTGCCAAAAGCCAACATTGGCAATTTGATGCCTTTCAGGTCGCGCTCTTTGATTTTGATAACCGCTAAATCTGTTGTTTTATCGGTACCTATAATCGTAGCTTCATAGGTGCGTTTGTTGTTGAGTGTTACGGTCACCTCCTTGGAGTCACTAATAACATGATTATTGGTGACAATATAGCCGTCCTCAGAAACGATCACACCCGAGCCAGACGCTTCTGCGCCAAACATACGCTCATAAGGGTCGCCACTGCTGCTGTGAATGTGTACTACACTGGGGCGCACCAAATCTGCCGCATCCTTAAAGGATGTTACTTCTGTAATATTGGGGTGAAAGTTAGGATGATTGATATGCTTGGCATAGGAACTTTCCTTGATAATGACATCTCTAACAGGGGTGTAAGGCTGCTCTATATAAACTTTGTATATCCCTAGTGTTAGAGCTGAACTCAAAAAAGAGATTGCCAGAATGGTCACTAATTGTTTCATAAAAGAATATTGTTTTTATTTTTGCAAAGCTCTATCTAAACAGTTGTGGGACGAAAGAGCTCCTATAGATAAATATAAGAGATAAGAGCAATTGTTAGAGTATGCTCTCTGGTGATAATTGTTTTAATTATTACTATTAATATAGTACAAGTATATAAATAGAATTGGCTTGGTGTGGGGTGTCTGTGTTTATTGAAGTAGATGAAATTAGCACAGACATTTTCATCTTCTAAAATAGAGAATTGTTAGACTATTAACAACTAGATTCTATTATTATTCATTAATTTACTGGTGAAGTCAATAATTGTAATGGCTTCAATAATTGTACTAAGAATTTTTCTTATAAGGTTTTGGAATAATAATATTATTATAGAAGTTGTTTAAATTTAGCTTAATGTCGCTAATGAACCGAACGAAGTGAGCTCACAAGCGTAGCGCACTAAAGCTAATTTTGCCCTACTCATCGTTGAAAATTGACCCCATAGCGCTGCTATGAGCTAAATTTTCGCCTTG
>JBGCDW010000043.1:0-10228 GCA_045105775.1 Aureispira sp. | reverse complement strand
ATAATCAACTGCATGTTAACAAAAGTTACATTACAAAATTTCTTCTCTTTTGGCAAAGCAACAACTATTGAACTCAATCCGGGGGTCAATCTCTTGATTGGGATTAATGCTAGTGGTAAGTCTAATTTCTTGAAGGCCTTGCAATTGTTGAAGGTAGGGGTGGTGGAACAGGGCTTGCAGGAGTTGATAAAGTCTTGGGGAGGCTGGGAGCGTGTTGGTAATTATGGTGCTGAAAAGAGAGATAGTACAAAACTTACTTATGAATTTGACTTTGAAGAAATTGGGACTTTTAAGTACACGATTTCTTTTGGAATGATAACAGATATTGTTTCAGATTATACATTTTATATTTTAAATGAAGAATTATTGCTTAAAGAAAATAGTGCTGACAATTGGCTTGATGTTATTGATATTAAAATAGATGGCAATAATTATACTATTACTGGAAAAATTAGAAAAGAATTTGGTTTGTCTAATGAAGTGTTTTCATATACAGAAAGTAGAGTTGATACACTTGAGTTGATGTTAGGACAAAATAATTGGTATAATCCTTATATTATAGGGAAATTATATAATAGCATAGAAAGCATGCACAACTACCACTATTTCGATACTTCCTCAAGCAGCATTATCCGTCAAGCCAAGCCCTCAGGATCAGATCGATATTTATTTTCGGATGGCAGTAACTTAAACAATGTATTTCATCACATCAAAAACGAAGACTTAGAAGCCTATCGATTAATAAAAAAAGAAATCAAAAACATCAACCAACGATTTGAAGACTTAGATATGGATATAGATAATGACGGCAAGCATTATTTGACCTTTGTAGAAGATAAATTGCGAAAGCCCATTTCTATAGCGCATATTTCGGATGGTACGCTGTATTATTTGATTTTAATGGTTGTTTTTTATAATTCTAAGCGAGGAGAGGCATTGAGTTTGGACGAGCCTGAGCGTGGCTTACATCCCGATATGATCCATTCTATTTCCAGAGCAATCAAACATGCAGCAGCAGATGGAACGCAGCTATTCATAGCCACACATTCCCCTTTATTGCTCAATGATTTTGAAATAGAGGATGTTATTATTTTTGAGAAAGATAGTGATAATCAAACCTGTATCAAAACTGCCGAAGATTTTGAAGATGCCAATTCAGATTATTTATTGGGACAATTGTGGTTAAATGGCGAGATAGGAGGGAAGCGATGGTAACAGTAGCAATTTTTATGGAAGGTGGAGAGTTGCCCCATGCCAATCAACCAGCAATGACCTTTAATAATAGTGCTAGATTGCGACAAAGTATGCACGAGTTATTATTGCAAGTGTTTGATGAAGAGAAATTTGATTTGCAAGTAAGAATTGGAGGAGGAGAGAAAAGTGCCAAGAATTTATTTATAAAAGCACTAGAAGAACATAAGGAGAGCATCTTGTTGATAGATGTGTATAAGGATGCAACGAAGGCAGACAAACTCAAACGATTGGGAATAGAGGAAAAAGCTGACCAAGTATTTTTTATGGAACGTGAAATGGAAGCTTGGATCATCTCGCAATGTGCTTGTATAGAAGCTTGTGCTGAGTTAGAAAACTGGACAAGAGAAAAAGCCAGTCAGCCACTGGAAGAAGACAAAAACTTGGCTGGAAAGGATATTGCTAAAATACCTCAACCAAGCAACGTGCTTAAAATTATATTGGGGCGGTATTATAGTACCATTAAGAAGAACAAAAAAGTTAAACAAAAGTATGGCAAGCTAAAACATGCTCCAACGATGATTGAACACCTAAACCTACCCCAACTAAAACAAGACTTCACAGAGGTAGGTCGTTTACTAGACTACATTAGCAACAAACAATGAAGTTGTTTAAAAATGGAATGGTGTTGATAATGAGTACTAATTTGGTTCTAATCAAGGCAAAAATTTAGTTCATAGCAGCGCTATGGAGTCAATTTTTAACGCAGAGTAGGGCAAAATTAGCTTTCATTAGCAATATTAGGCTAATTTTGAACAACTTCAATAAGCAAAGGCAAACAATGAAACGAGTATTAATAACAGGGGCAGCAGGATTTTTGGGATCACATTTGTGTGACCGATTTATTGCAGAAGGCTATCATGTCATTGGCATGGACAATTTGATTACGGGAGATATGAATAATATAGCCCATTTGTACAAATTGAAGCAATTTGAATTTTATCACCATGATGTGAGCAGCTTTGTACATGTGCCAGGTGAGTTGGATTATATTTTGCACTTTGCTTCGCCTGCCAGCCCTATAGATTACTTAAGAATTCCGATACAAACCCTCAAAGTAGGTTCCTTAGGAACACACAACTTGCTGGGATTGGCCAAGGCCAAAAATGCTAGAATTTTGGTAGCCTCTACTTCCGAAGTGTACGGCGATCCTTTGGTGCATCCTCAAACCGAAGATTATTGGGGCAATGTAAACCCGATTGGGCCACGTGGAGTGTACGATGAAGCCAAGCGTTTTCAGGAAGCCATTACGATGGCTTATCACACCTATCATGGCTTAGAAACCAGAATTATCCGCATCTTTAATACCTATGGCCCCCGAATGCGGGTAGATGATGGCCGTGTATTGCCTGCGTTCTTTTCGCAAGCCATTCAGGGCAAGGAATTGACCATTTTTGGGGATGGCAACCAGACGCGTTCTTTTTGTTATGTGGATGATTTGGTAGAGGGTATTTATCGTTTGTTGTTGAGCGATTGTGAGATGCCAGTTAATATTGGCAATCCCGATGAAGTGACGATAGGGGAGTTTGCCCAAGAAGTAATTGATTTGGTAGGCAATGGAACCTTGTCGTATCACCCTTTGCCCGTCAATGATCCCAAACGTCGCCGCCCTGATATTAGCAAAGCTAAGGAAGTGTTGGACTGGGAACCTAAAATATCGCGTGCAGAGGGCATTCGAAGAACGTATGAATATTTTAAAAAGGTGGTGCCTGCCGTAGAAGTGCCGCCTGTTGGATAATCAATTAGATAAGACTTCTGACGAAGTAAGCAAAATTAATAGATAGACAAGTATAAAATAAAATGATAAAAGGAACAGTATTGGTAACAGGTGGGGCTGGATTTATTGGCTCTCATGTCGTGCGTTTGTTGGTACAGCAATATGCTGAACTAAAAGTAGTGAACCTAGATAAATTGACCTATGCAGGCAATTTGGAAAACCTAAAGGATGTAGAAGAAGCCCCCAATTATCAATTTGTCAAAGGCGATATTGTAGACCAACAATTTGTAAACCAGTTGTTTGAAGAGTATCAATTTGATGGGGTTATTCATTTGGCTGCCGAATCGCATGTGGATCGCTCTATTACCAATCCCTTGGAATTTGTAGAAACCAATATTATCGGAACGGTCAATTTGCTGAATGCAGCCCGTCAAGCTTGGGAAGGCCAATACGAGGGTAAGCGTTTTTATCACGTTTCTACGGATGAAGTGTATGGAACATTAGGAGCAACAGGACTATTTACGGAAGAAACGCCCTACGATCCACGCTCTCCCTATTCGGCTTCCAAGGCCAGTTCCGATCATTTGGTACGGGCGTATTACCATACTTATGGTTTGCCTGTGGTTATTTCCAATTGTTCTAATAATTATGGTGCCAACCAATTTCCCGAAAAGCTGATTCCACTCTGTATCAACAACATCAAACAAGGCAAGGCATTGCCTATTTATGGAGATGGCAAGTATACTAGAGATTGGTTGTGGGTAGATGACCATGCACGTGCTATTGATACCATTTATAGAACAGGGGTGCTTGGCGAAACCTACAATATTGGGGGGCACAATGAATGGAAAAATATAGATTTGGTGGAGTTGCTTTGTGACCTAATGGACGAGGAATTGGGGCAGCCTTTGGGGCAATCCAAGCAATTAATTACCTTTGTAAAAGATCGCCAAGGCCACGACCGTCGTTATGCTATTGATGCCCAGAAAATTGCAGACAAATTGGGCTGGGAACCTTCTGTAGATTTTAAGGAGGGCTTGCGCCATACTGTGCGGTGGTATTTACAAAACGAGGCTTGGTTGACAAATGTGACCTCTGGATCTTATCAAAGTTATTACAAGGAGCAATACGATATTTCTTAATTCCGGTGCTTGCATGCCCAATAGCTTGTTATTCAAATTAATAGAACAATGAAAACTGGTTTTTTATCTACACTGTTGTTGACCGTCATAGGAGTATTGATGGCCTTATCAAGCTATGCACAAGAACCCCCTAGCGTGCCTGTTGAGCCTGCACCTGCACCTGACAATCCTATTGATCCAAGGGTACAAGATGCTATAAAGAATAGAAATACAAACACAACAACAACCCCTTCTACAGAGGGAAACACCACTACTACCACTTCTGAAAATGAAGGAGGGGATGAGCCGAATGATACCAAAAGTGATAAGGAAAAACTAGAAGAGGAACAAAAAATTAAATTTGATTTGCGCCAATCAGCTCTGCCAGAAGCCAAAATATGGGGGCAGCAGTTTTTTAGAGATCAAAGTATTTCTCTGTTTACCCGCTCTAGAGATATTAAAGCCATTGATAGTTATTTGCTTGGAATTGGGGATGAATTGGCTATTACGGTTTGGGGCGCAGCCTCGTACAGTTCTAGTATTGCTATTGATGAAGAAGGATTTATCAATTTGACCAATCCACAACGCGGTATTGATATACCAAGATTATACATCAAGGAAATGCGTTTTGCTGATGCCAAAAAGGCGATTATTGATCGACTCAAGAATCACATGAACATTAAGAATTCTCAGGTATCTATTGAGCTGAATTACTCCCGTAGTTTGACCATTAATATTACAGGAGAAGTATTTAACCCAGGATCGTATACGATTCCAGCTGTAAATACAGCTTTTAATGCCTTGGTGGCCGCTGGCGGCCCTTCACAAATTGGTAGTGTGCGTTTGATTCGGGTGGTTTCTTCGACTAGAGATACGCGTATTTTGGATGTGTATAAATTTATGAGCAACCCCAATGTGGCCGATGAATTTTTCTTGAGTAATAACGATTATATATTTGTGCCGTTAGCAGAACGAGTAGTGGAAGTTACGGGAGCTATAGAGCGTCCATTTTATTATGAATTGATTGATAAGGAGAACTTGATAGAGTTGATTAATTATGCAGGTGGATTAACACCTGATGCGTATCGCCGAAACATCCAAGTAATTCGTTATGAGAATGATGAGGAAAAACTCATTGATGTGAATTTGGCCGAAATTATGAAAGGCAATTCTAATTTTGAGCTCAAAGACGGTGACCGTGTGACCATTAATCCTATCAAGCAAGCGTATGCCAATTATATTACCGTAACTGGTGCGGTTAAATTGCCTGGTACTTATGAGTTGGAGTCAGGAATGAAAATCAGTGAAGTATTGTCCAAGTCAGGAGTGGTACTATCGGCGGTAATGAAACGGATTTATATCAAGCGTTTGCGAGAAGATTTATCCTTAGAATATATTCCTGTTAATGTTTATGAGGTATTAAATGATTCAGGCTCTACGGCTAATTTGACCCTGCGACCTTTTGATGAAATTGAGGTGAAGTACAAGTCGGATTTTATTGACAAATACCAAGTGAAGGTATATGGTGCGGTTCGCAAAGGAGGATCATTTGAATTTAGTGATAATTTAACCTTAGCGGATGTACTGTATATGGCCAACGGTCTCAAGCGTGAAGCCTCTAACAGTTATATTGAAATTTCAAGATTGGTTTTGGATGCCAATGGTAATAAAACAAGAGTAAATTTTGAACGCTTAGATATTGGTAGTGTAGAAGATGGCTTACAAGTGATTGGAGATTCTACGTTTGTTTTAGAGCCTTATGACCAGATATTTGTACGTAGTTCTAAGGAGTTTGAAGCCCCTAAAAATGTGACGGTTCGAGGCGAAATCACTTGGCCAGGGATTTATACTTTGGCAAATGATGAGGAGCGCGTCATGGATGTGATTGACCGAGCAGGAGGCTGGACAGAAATTGCCTTTCTCAAAGGAGCCAAACTCATGCGCAAGGGAGATGGATTGGTGTTGTTGGACTTAGAGATTCTAAAAAAAGAAGGAAAAGATTCGCGTTACAATTACGTTTTGCGTGCAGACGATGAAATTATTATCCCCAAACTCAAGGATTTGGTTTCTATTGCTGGCTATGTAAATCACCCTGCCATTAAGGAAAAATTTGAAATTGCCAATAAGGAATTAGATTTAGAATTAGAGCGCGTTTCTACTGAGTTGGAAAGAAAAGAAATTTTGCTAGAGGAGTACAAAGAACAAATTGCTAATCCACTAAAAGTAAATGTACCTTTTCATGAATCTAAGCGTGCAAATTTTTATGTCAAGGAATATGGTGCAGGAATAGACTATAAGTTGGGAGGTCGCCAGCGTCTTATTTATGTGCGTTATGCCAATGGAATGGTCAAAAAAACGCGCCATTTCTTGTTTTTTAAGGTATTTCCAAAGGTAGAAAAAGGAGCCATGGTTTATGTAGGAGCTAGAGAAAAGAAAATCAAGGGACCCAAGCAACCTATAGATTGGTATAAGATTGTGACCGATACGATGGCATTGGCTGTCTCTGGTTTATCGCTTTATGTACTGATTAATACCTTGAGTCGTCAAAACCCCTAACAATAATATGGAAAATGTAAGCAACAAGGAAGGGGGCACAGAGGAGTCGTTTGACATGCAAGCTATTCTGGCTATTGCCAAAGATTATACCATAGAGGTTTTAAAATTTTCTTGGCTAATTGGGATTTGTGCTTTTTTGCTGGGTAGTTATATGCGTAATCGCAAACTAGAATCCCCCACTACATACACTGCTCCTTATTCCTTTACTGTTAATAAGATTGCGACCGAAAAACAACAAAATATTGCTAGTTTGTTTGGTGGATCTGGTGGCGGCGGCCTAGCAGAAGGCAATGTTAATTTTAAGCGATTGCGCGAATTGGTCTTGACGCGTCAAATCATGATTCGGGTATTGTTTGATAGTGTAGCCTTGAAGCAAAAAGGTACTTTAGTAGAGGATTTATTGATCAATCATTATCTCAATTTATTTTATTATAAAGATCCCAAAGAAGGAGAAGTAGCCAAGGAACGCTTTTATTTTAAAACAAATTCTATTGACCCTTATGATCGCCGAGCCAATTACTTGCTCAAGTATGTACACAACCTAATTGTCAGAAATCATTTGACGATAGAGGCTTCACCCGGCGGAATGATGCACATGAAAGTGGTCTCTACATCAGAGGATTTTTCGTATGAATTGGTACATGCCATTTACAGAGCTTTGGATGGTTTTTACAGTCAAGAATCTTTGGAGCAGAAAGAACGATTTCTAGAAATGGCCAAAAATAGAGTCACACAACTCAAACGACAGCTCAACAGTGCAGAAGCGTCCTACATTACTTATGTAAATACCCATGCTGCGGAGGCTGGTGGTCGAAACAATACCTTGATCGAAACACAATTCTTATCTACTGATCTCAAGCGTGCTACCCAGTCCTATTTCAAGGCGGTTGCTTCAAGAGATGCCGCACAAGTAGCCTATGAGGAACAGACAGAAACACCTGCTATTTCGGCATTAGATCCTCCACTTTATCCCTTGCCCAAGGTTACACCTAGTCCATTTTTGCACATGGTTGCAGGTGGTTTATTGGGGGCATTTTTAGCATTTTTGTTGGTAATTGGACAAAAATTTGTACGCGATTATTTACGGAACAAAAAGACGGTAGAGCAAACCGAAGAAGCATTGAATTAATTTATTTAGTAAATCAACTTTAGCAGATGATGTTTGATATAGATGCGTCTAAAATTTGGACGGATGCTGGTGCAATGATAGTGGGCTACGCGCCTAAAATACTGTTGGCATTGATTGTGTTTTACTTTGGCTTTAAGCTTATCAATAAAAGTATGGACTTACTAGATAAGTTGATGAGACACAATAAGTTTGATGAAGACTTGCGTCCGTTTATCATCACTTTGTTGGGGTTGTTGCTCAAAATGGTAGTAACCATTAGTGCCATAGATTTGTTAGGCATCGAAACCACTTCTGTGGTAGCGATGTTGGCTGCTGCAAGTTTTGCAGTGGGTTTGGCCTTGCAGGGTTCTCTGAGCAATTTTGCAAGCGGGATTCTAATTTTGTTTTTTAAGCCTTTTCGTACAGGAGATATGATTCGTATCGGAGATGATATTGGAATTGTACAGGAGATTCAAATTTTTAATACCATTCTCAGAACCATACACCATCGTATTATTATTATTCCTAACTCTACCCTTACCAGTGAAATTGTAGAAAACATCACAGGAGCAGGGGTTATCCGATTGGATTTGACGTTTGGAATCAGTTATGATGATGATATAGACCAAGCACGCGAAGCGGTTTGGGAGGTGATTAAGGACTGTCCTTATTTGGTCAACAACAAGACGCAGAAGCATCAAGTATTGGTTGAAAAACTAAATGATAGTTCGGTTGATTTGGCTGTTTGGGTATGGACACAGGGAACAGATTACTGGGAAGCGTTTTATTTTATGCAAGAATACATCAAAAAAGCCTTTGATCAGAAAGGAATCAGTATTCCATATCCGCAAATGGATGTACACATGAAACCTTCTTAAAACAGGATATACTCTGTAGATTTTTACTAGTTTTGTAACGCTTATTATTCTAGTTAGAGGACAACTACTGCCAAGAGTAACGAAAAGACTTTTTTTAAGGGTTATCTCTCTTTTTTTGTCCTGCACTAAAATTATTATTATAAAGTAACCACCAAACTACGATCTTCTCATTCATGCAAGAATTTTTTTCGCAGCTGCTTTTACACCTAGCTGATTATTACTACAATCTCAAAGATCTGATCAATCCACTTAGTTTTGTTATTGATCTCATTGTGTGTACGTTATTGTCTTTGGGAGTAGCGTCGTTTTATATTCGTTATGGCAATGCCGTATCCAATAGAGCACGTTTTGCAGCCAATTTTGTGCCTTTGGCCTTGACCACGATGTCTATTATGATAATAGTAAAACCCTCGGTGGCCCTTTCCTTGGGCTTGGTAGGTGCCTTATCTATTGTGCGCTTTAGAGCGGCCATCAAGGATCCCGAAGAGTTGACTTATTTGTTTTTGACGATTGCTATTGGCTTGGCTACAGGAGCCGACCAACCACTTATTGCTATTATTGTAGTGTTATTTATCTTGCTATTCTTGTATTTGAGCAAGCAAATTGCCAATGATGGTGCTTTCAAAAAAGAAGATCGTTATTATGTTAATATAACAACTGATTTAGGGTCTATTCTGCCCATCAATGAAGCATTGCAAGCCTCTTTTAGAGAGGTAGAACTCAAACGTATGGATACCTTGCCCAATAAAGGGCTGGATTTGAGTTTTATTTGTAAGGTGGCTTCTATTGAGAAGGTGCAAGCCGCCAAGGATAGCGTGACAGGACTTTCTGAACAGACGGTTATTTCTATAATAGATCAGCCTGATCTTATTATTTAAACATGAGGTATGAGCGAAAATATCGAATAGAGGGGGTACACATCAATGTGATTTTGCAAAACTTATTGATGCACCCTGCTGGGCTTTCCAAGTTGTATCCCGACCGTCAGATTAACAACATCTACTTTGATACACCAAGTCTAACGACCTACAAAGAAAATGTAATGGGCTTGGCACATCGTGATAAATATAGAGTGCGTTGGTATGGCTGGGATCCATTAGAAATTCACAACCCGCAACTAGAAATCAAGCATCGTCGCAATAATGTGGGCACCAAAACCATCTGCAAGGTGGCTCCTTTTTCTTTTGATAATTTGCGGCCATTGGTACAAGAAGTAAACAAAAAAAGCGGCACATACGCTTTGCTTCAACCTGCCCTTCAAAATTCTTACAAAAGGGCTTACTTCAGCACCAAGGATCAAAAATTTAGAATTACCCTCGATTGGGATTTGCATTACGCCTCTATGCGTACCACGCGACAGTTTAGACGCCACCAACATCAAGATTGTAATGTTCATATTCTAGAAATAAAATATGAACAGGAAATTGAACAGGAAGCAGACCGAATAACGCAATTCTTTCCATACAAAAGTACTAAGAATTCCAAATATGTGACAGGAATTGAACTGTGCTGGTAGGGAGCAATACGCGAAATAAAGGTGTCGCTCCTCTGGAGCTATAAACTAATGGAAACTTTTTGGAGGCTAAAATTATTCAAG
>JBGCDW010000042.1:0-11676 GCA_045105775.1 Aureispira sp. | reverse complement strand
AATGTTAATTAAAAAAATGGAATATTTTTATTCAGATCAAGGCGAAAAACGGAGTCTTAGCGGGCTAAGACGAGTATTTTCAACGATGAGCTGGAAGAAAATAACCGTTTTTTGTTAGTAGTAATTTTGAACGACTACTTACTTTAAATAAAAAACAAACCCCTCAATACTGTTTGCATCATCTCAACTCCATTAGATATGAAAAAAATAATACTACTCTGTTGCAGTCTTCTCTTGATAAATAGCCTAATCGCACAAGAAAATCGCAAAGAGAATGGAGTAAAAGTAGGGCCATGGTCACACAAAGATAGTCGTGGATTGGTCTATGCAGAAGGCAACTATGAAGAGGGCATTAAAACAGGAGCTTGGCGCTACTATGTCTCTCCTGTCAGTCGTTATACAGGGGTATCTGATGTGAGTGGCAATTATGATGCTTTGGGTCAAAAAATAGGAAATTGGCTCTTTATCAGTATGGGCACTAAAATTCAAATAGAAGCCGAATTTGAAGCCAATCTCATGCAAGGTCGTTGTTCTTACTTCAATTCTGAAGGAGACATTATGGCAACAGGGATGATGGATGCGGGTATTCGACACGGACAATGGGTATTTTATTCTAGTGGAGAAGAAATGACCAGAGGGTATTATAAACATGGCCTAAAAATGGGCGATTGGGTATATGATTATTACCCAGATAATGACCTACATGTTAAAGGGGTGCTCAATTTTGACAATGGTGCCAGAAGTGGCAAGCTGTTCTACTACAAAATAGACAAACACCCTAAATTTGGTACCAATGAATTGCTCTCTGGAATTGGTCAATACATCAATGGCAGAAAAGTGGGCCGTTGGATCGAGTACAATCAAGGGCTAAAAGGTGAATTGGTAGAAGCGGGTATGTACAACAACCAAGGCAAACGCCAAGGAGTTTGGCGTACAACACTTGACCGTAAGAATTACCAAATTACATTCTATGAAAATGGAATTAAGCAAGGAGTCTTCAAGCAATACCACGATAACGGCCAATTAGCCTACGAAACAACCTACCAAAACGATGCACCGATTGGTGTTTTTAAACGTTATTATGATAATGGTAGAATAGAAGAAGAAGGCACAACAGTCTTTATCCCCAATACAGGCGACCTAACAAAAGATACCTTGTACATGAATTTGAGCTTGCCTTATGAATATCATTTTCAATTGGTAGAAACACCTAACTTTCAAGATCTCAAACACAATTACGTCAGCTGGATTACAGCACCCAATTTTTCTATTGAGCCAGCCGAACTCGATCGCCGCTTTAGAGTCTACCTCGATTATGGTTTAGAACCTCAAAAACGTATTAATAGAATTATTGTAGATAATAAAAAAGCCGTTTGTCAAGGCCCCTATGTCGCTTACTTCAAAAATGGTAAGAAAAAGCTAGAAGGCAACTATTATCCTAGCATGACAGAAACCTACGATCCAGAGAAAAATGTTACCATCAAGGATTATGCACGTACAGGCAAATGGACACAGTATGATGATAATGGTTATGTTATGCGTACTATTTTCTATGAAAAAGGCAAATTTGTACGAATGCTTGATGACAAAGGCAATGAAATGGATATGGGCAGTAGTGGCAGTGTCAGCAACAGCAACAGTGCCAGCAACAGTGCCAGCAACAGCAATACAGATGATCCACTCCCCGAAGAAGCCGCTCCTAAGGAAGAAAAACGAAAAGTAGAGATTATTCGGAATAATTAGTAGTAGTTCCAAACAATAAAAAGAAAGAGGCATCCTCTCCTGATTGGAGAGAATGCCTCTTTCTTTTACCACTGAACAGAAAATTGTTGCCCTACTGTCTAAAACTGGTTAAAACTGCGTCAGAAATCTCAATAAATTTAAGGTAGCCGTTTTATATCAAGTCCTTTTTTTACATCTTTGCACTTTAACTTGCTTGGTAGATTTTTTTTACTTTTTTTTCAAAAAAGCTAAAAAATCCACGAAGTATTAACTTTAATTAATACTCCCAACTAGACTTCCCCAAAAGAAGTCTAACAATCCAGTGGGCTTTAAAACCATACACAAATGCAAAGAACAGTATCAGAAGAATTATTTGCAACTGCCAAACGCTTTTTTCCAGGAGGGGTAAGCTCTCCTGTACGGGCCTTCAAATCCGTAAAAGGTACGCCATTGTTTATCAAAAAGGGAAATGGCTCTCAAATTTGGGATGAAGACGACAATCAATTTACAGATTTTTGCTGTTCTTGGGGGCCACTCATTCTGGGGCACAACAACGATCAAATCCGTGAAGCTATTGTCAGTACAGTTGCCAATGGCACTTCATTTGGAACACCTACACGCTGGGAAAACAAGTTGGGAGAACTCCTGCTCAACAACAATCGCTACATCGAAAAACTACGCTTTGTAAGCTCTGGTACCGAAGCCGTGATGTCTGCCATTCGTCTGGCACGTGGTGTAACAGGCAAGAACAAAATTGTTAAATTTGATGGTTGTTACCACGGGCATGTAGACTCTTTGTTGGTCAATGCAGGGTCGGGACTTGCTACCTTTGGTGTGAGTAGCTCGGCTGGAATTCCTGAATCCTTTGCCAAAGAAACCTTGGTGCTACCCTTGGATGATTTGGGCGCATTGGAGGACACCTTCAAAGAGCTGGGCGAAGACATTGCTTGTGTCATTATCGAGCCTGTTCCTGCCAATAATGGCCTATTGCTTCAATGCAAAGAACACTTAATAGGATTGCGCCACTTGTGTACCAAATACCATGTTTTGCTGATTTTTGATGAAGTAATTTCTGGTTTTAGAGTAGGGTTTGAAGGGGCTGCTGGTTACTATGATATTCAGCCTGACATTATCACCTACGGAAAAATCATTGGTGGTGGAATGCCTGTGGGAGCTTATGGAGCAAATTCAGAAATCATGGGACATGTGACCCCCGATGGCAATGTTTATCAAGCTGGAACACTTTCTGGCAATCCTGTAGCTATGGCGGCTGGTTACACAGCTGTTTCTCAGTTATTGGCCCCTAATTTTTATGAGAACATGGCGGCTACTACAAGTGCTTTCGTTCAAAAAATTCAGTCGTATTGCGACCAAAAAGAGTACGAAGTCTCGATTACTACTATTGGTTCTATTTTTTGGATTGCTTTTACCAAAGATACGATACGCCGTGCCGATCAAATTGATCCTGCTAGTATGGAAAAATTCAAAATCCTACACGCCTATTTATTAGATCATGGTGTTTATTTGGGGCCTTCGGGCTATGAGGTGGGTTTTGTTTCTGCGGCACATACCGAGGCCGAGCTGCAAGCTGCTGCCGATAAGATCTGTGCAGCCATGGATGTGGTTCATGCTTAAAACAAAAAACGGAGCGCGATCGCGCTCCGTTTTTTGTTTTAAGCTAATTACTTAGATGGGCCATAGGGCTTAATCCCTACAAAGGAAAAGTATTTCCAAAGACCAAAATAAGCTTTATAAATATCCAGTGATACGGGAGCAAACTGTGTTTCTAACAATTTTAGCAGTTGAGGCTCGGCTATACGTTGATTTTTTCGGAATTGCTTGGCTAATAATTTGGTAAAAATAGTGTGAAAATCTAGTACAACAATTAATCCCCCTGGCTTTAGGTCATTGTATGCTTGCTCCAATTGTTCCCTCCACGGAACATAGGACTTAGACAATTGATAAGAAAACAACAGGACATCAAAAGACCCCTTAGCAGCAAACGATTCTGAAGTATAGGCCCCTTCCACCAAATCAATTCTGTGTGTATAAGGAGCCAAAGCCTCTTGACTGCGTGCCAGCCAATGTTTCGATGGATCTAAACCAACCAACTGGGCATTCACAAAGTGATTGGCAAATTGCTCTAGGGTGTAGCCCTCTGAACAACCTACCTCCAAAACTCGTATAGCAGCCTCCCGTGCTATGGGAAGCTGGTGTACCAAATTTGAACGCTTGAGATAAACTAGTGCCTGTTGCAAAGCTTGCAGACGTGTCATTTTTTTAGGTATAGCAGTACTTGCCGACAAAGTGTTTTTTTCTTCTACAGCACGAATCATAAGTTAATAGTTAGGCGATCATGTCAGGAAATCAATTGCAAAAGAAGGACTTTCAATTAACAAATGATGACATAAATGCTTTAAAACTATGAGAAATATATTTTACGCTAAATTCACAAATCTAGAACTGTGTTAAGTTAGTATTAAGAACAGTTTTTATTTAGAGCAAAAATCAATCCAATATTCTATTTATAAGTTCTTGCGGTTCAATACTTTGTGTCAATAATCCTGAAACTGCAACCCCCCAAAGACCAACTTTACGCAAATTAGTGACATCCTCTTCCCGAATTCCCCCAATGGCAAGTACAGGAATACCTATTTCCTTCTTTTTCATCTTTTTAAGTAAAAAATCATAGCCTTCTATGCCCAAGGGTGGGCTCAATTTTTTCTTGGTGGTGGTAAACCGAAGTGGGCCTAAACCGATGTAATCAATAGGTGTTGTAGCTAACTTTTCGACATCTTCCCAAGTATTGGCTGTGGCACCAATAATAGCCTCTGGGCAAGCTTCGCGAACCAGTTGGGGGGGCGTATCTGTCTTTCCTACATGTATACCATCCGCTTTTATCACTCGTGCGACTTCCCAGTTATCATTAATCGTTAACAAGGTATTGTATCTTCTACAAATAGCTAATGCCTGTCTAGCTGCCTGCTCATACTGCTCCTGATTCACCTCTTTCAAACGCAATTGTACCCAAGGGCACCCTGCTTCACAAAGTCGTTGAATATGGCTCAAATGCTCTGCTACCGTGTTGCCTTGAGAGACATAATGCAATCGTGGTAAATTTTGATGTGTTTGATAATTATGCTTCATTTGAATGGTTATTATGATAATGATAGCCTAACAAACTAGGATTGGAATCTAAAAACAACGTAATATAATGTTTCGCGGCTCGACAAGCATCCAACAAGGTTTTTCCTTTGGCCAAATGTGCTATAATACTGGCAGATAAGACACAGCCCGAACCGTGCTTTTCATAAGCGGACAAGTGGGTAGGTTTTAGGGCATAACTAGAGCCTTTGTACCATAATATATCCACGCCTTTTTGCACTTTATTGTGTCCTCCTTTGTACAATATTGCCGTGTAGTGCCCCAACGCCTGTGCTACCCCCAACAAATCCTTGGTAGATGCATCCATACGCGCCAATTCCTGTGCATTGGGGGTCAACAAATGGATACTAGGCAACCATGTTTTTAAAGCTTCAGAAGAGGTGGTATGGTTAAAATCAAAGCCTGCACTTGCTCTAAAAATAGGATCGACTGCTATAAAAATAGTCGGTTGCAAACTTCTTAGAGTGGCAACCACCAACTGCAATAAATCCCAATTCTCAATCAGCCCAATTTTACAAAAATAAATAGGATATTGCTGAAATAGTATTTTTATTTGACTAATAATCAGTGTACTATCCAGCCATTCTACTTGCTCAAAAGCAGACTCGTGTTGCACCGTAATGGCCGTTGCTACTGTTAAGCCATAAACGCCCTGTGCTTCCATTGCTTTGGCATCTGCCACCAATCCCGCACCTCCGCTTGGATCAAATCCTGCTATACTCAATACATAGGGTCTCAAAGCTGTTGTAATGCTTGACATAAGTGTTGATAATTTTGTAAAATAGCTGTCTGAGGCTTCCATATAGCACCCAATACCGCCACGCTGCTAAATCCTCGCTTTTGTACCAAAGCCAAATTAGAAGGCTCTATGCCCCCCAAAGCAACGAGTACAAACGAATAATCGTCCCGATTTTCCCAATAGTAATTCGCTTTATAAGCAAGCTTAGAGATACTTTCAAAAATAGGACTTACCGTTACATAATCCAGTGAGGCAGGCAATTCAGCCAGTTGTTGGGGGTGGTGTATGGCGGTGCCTACTTGCAAGCCCTTTGCTTGTTGGCGTTTTACCTCCTGTTCCAACTCCAAAGGAGTGACCAAGGCTCTGCTGCGCTCTGTCCAGTGTATCCCTCCCAATTCAAACAGTGCTGTCAATTCCCAATGTTGGTGTACCATAATACGCTGGTGATACCTCCTATCTATTTGTTCTAACAAATGCCGACAAGCAGCCAAGGTAGCCTGTGGCTTTCTGAGATGCAGCAAAGGCAAACCCATTTCAAACAGTGCATTGATAAGCCCCCCCTCTCCTTCCAAAAAATCAGGCCATGTGTACAAACGATGTTGCATTGCCGAGTGATTAACGAGTGCCAAACAATAAAGAACCAACACGCACCATCGTACTCCCTGCTTCCAAAGCCCATTCATAATCTCCAGACATGCCCATAGACAATTCCTTAAAAGATGCTTGATTGGAGAAATAAGTGTTTTTAAGGTGTTCAAAATGCTGATACAATTGCTCAAACTCTTGTTGCACCTGATTGGTATCGTCTGTAAACGAAGCCATGCCCATTACGCCCACCACACGAACATGCTCCATAGCCTGATAGGCTTCACTATCAAGCAATGCACAAGCTTCCTCTATGGTTAAACCAAACTTGGTCGATTCTTGGGCAATATGAAATTGCAATAAGCCATCTATTACCCGCCCTTCGTTGGCAGCTCGTTTATTGATTTCTTGTAGTAATTTTAGGCTATCAATAGAGTGAATAAGGTGTACAAAGGGAGCGATATACTTCACCTTATTGCGCTGCAAACTCCCAATCAAATGCCACTGAATGTCTTTGGGCAAAGCTTCTTGCTTATCTACCAATTCTTGTACTTTATTTTCCCCAAATGCGCGTTGTCCCAGATCGTACAATTCTTGTATGGCTTCCTTGGGTTTCGTTTTAGAAACAGCAATCAATTGAGCCTTATGTTTCGTTGTTTGTTGTAAAATATGTTGGTATTGTTGAACCTGTATCATAATATGTAGTTTTTAAACCTTGTTGATTAGTATAGCATAGAGCAAATTCGCGTAAGCAAAAAGCAATATTACTATTAAAAGCGCTTTTTTATTACGCTTGGATGTTCTTGTTAAGCACTTTAAAAGCTCCTAACAACTAATCCATCATATTCTATCTTGTATTTAGATCATTATCATAACAACAGCAGGCAGCAAATTATGTTTTTTAGAAAAGAAGTTGTTTAAGAATAGCCTAATGTCGCTAATGAACCGAACGAAGTGAGCTCACAAGCACTCGCAGAGCGATCTGATCTATTTGATAGGGTCTATCAAATAATCAGCTTCTGCACTAAAGCTAATTTTTTCCTACTCATCGTTAAAAATTGACTCCATAGCACTGCTATGAACTAAATTTTTGCCTTGATTAGAATCAAATTATCACTCATTATCAACGCTATTCCATTTTTAAACAACTTCAAGAACAACCTTATTTTCGTTCACCTTTTTATTCCTATTTAGATAATGTTTATTCCTAACAATAACTTAATATAGTGCACCCCAACTTTCTGCCCTTAAGGTTTATTTTTGTTGAAGAAAAGGTTGTACTATTGTTTATCTTTTGAGATGACAAACGCAAATCCTTTTAACCATTTTATGGAGTTTTTTGCACATAGCATTCCTTTTATACTCTAATTCAATACGATTATGAATCCAAGCGATTACAAATTATTAATAGCAGACGATGAGCCAGATATTTTAGAATTTGTTTGTTATAATCTAAAAAAAGAAGGATTTGAAGTGCATCAAGCTACCAATGGCTTAGAAGCTCTAGAAGCAGCCAAACGTGTTCAGCCTCATCTAATCTTGCTTGATATTATGATGCCTGAAATGGATGGTGTAGAGGTCTGCAAAGAACTGCGTGCATTGCCTGAATTTGATAATACCATTATTGCGTTTTTGACGGCTCGAAGCGAAGATTATTCACAAATTGTTGGTTTTGAAGTAGGTGGCGATGACTATATCAACAAACCCATCCGCCCAAGAGTACTAATCAGCCGTATCAGTGCCCTGCTTCGTCGTTTTCACAAACAAAATCCTACCAGTGATAAGAATATCATTGACATAGCAGATTTGCACATCAACAAGGAGCAATTTATAGTACAACGCAAAGGTCAAGAAGATAAAATATCATTGGCCAAGAAAGAATTTGAACTCCTTTGTTTGTTGGCCTCTAAGCCAGGAAAAGTCTTTACAAGAGAAGAGATTTTTAATAAAATTTGGGGCAGCAATGTTATTGTAGGCAATAGAACGATTGATGTTCATATCCGAAAAATTAGAGAAAAAGTAGGCGATGGCTACATCAAAACCATTAAAGGTATTGGTTATAAGTTTGAGTTTTAGGAATGGGTAGGTTCAATACAACATTATTTCTTATCTTTTGTGCCCCTACAAAAGGGAATATTCCACGCTTTGACCAACAATACAGCACATTCATGAGGTATTAAATATAAATGCTATGCTTTTTTTTTCTACTAAAAATCCCAGTCCAGAACAACTCATTAGAATCACTGCTTTTAATCTTACAGCAATACTTTTTTCCATTCTTTTATTGGTCAAAATTATTTTTCCACAAAGCTTGTCTTGGCTATTAGTTGTAACCATTAGTGCTTTGATTATGGCGGTGAGTTATATAGTTCTGTATCGAACTATGCACGATTTTATTTACAGAAAAGTTAATCTTATCTACAAAACCATCTACAACATGCAATCCCCTACCACCAACAGTGTGGTTAGTATTGACATGAAAAAGCACATGCTGGATGAAGTAGAACAAGAAGTCATGCAATGGGCCAAAAGTTGGACAAAGGAAATTTCTAGCTTAAAAAGTATGGAAATTTATAGAAGAGAGTTTATGGGCAATGTTTCTCACGAACTCAAAACGCCCATTTTTAATATTCAAGGTTACTTGCATACGCTACTTGATGGTGGATTAGAGGATCCTGATATTAATTATAAATACCTGACACGAGCTGCGGAGAACACCGAGCGCATGGCCAGTATTGTAGCCGATTTGGGCTATATTTCTAAATTTGAAGCCCAAAAGCTAAACCTCCACTTAATAGAATTTAATATTTGTCAATTGGTTCAAGATGTCTTGGACGATAGTGAATTAAAAGCCTCTAAAGTAAACATCACCTTATCCATCAAAAACCCCAACCAAAAGGCATTACTAGTCAAAGCAGATGTAGAAAGCATTCGTCGGGTATTGGTCAATCTGGTTAGTAATTCCATCAAATACGGCAAAGAAGGTGGCCATACTACCGTTGATTTTCACAATCTTGCGGATACAGTCCTTATTGAAATCTCAGATGATGGCAAAGGCATTGATCAAAAACACCTGCCGCGTTTGTTTGAACGTTTTTATCGCGTAGATAAAGGGCGTTCAAGAGCAGAAGGCGGTACAGGACTAGGTTTGGCTATTGTCAAGCACATCTTGGAAGCTCATAACCAGACCATAACGGCCAGAAGCCGCGTGGATATTGGCTCCACCTTTGGATTCACCTTACAAAAGCCCTAGAAGATTCACTTATTCTACTTCCATCACTCCTAATTCTGTGAGCAACCCCTTGATAGGTGCTAAATTTTCTTTATTCAATGCTCTTGCCTGTGCCTCTCTAAGCGCGTTTTTAGCGGCATCAATGGCTTCTTTTTTCTTACCCAATTTAGCCAAGAGTTTGGCCTGAATGTATAAATTATTATGCCAAGCATACGTATCTACTGAGCGATTGACATATTTTAGGGCTTCTTTTAATTCCTTTTTGTCAGAAATACCCTCTGTGATCACATCGTAGGCAATTCGGTCCAATTCGTCCATATCTATGGTTACATTCAGATACCGCTTTCGAAAACGTGCTACCTTTCCAGCACTAGGGGGCGTTTCTAGGGCGGCTCTATAAAAATTCCAACGTGCCTTAAATTCTGAACGAGCTTCGGGGAATAATGTCAGTAGTTCCTCTATTTTTGCCTTTGTTTCGGCATTTTCCTCCATTTGCGCTAAATAATACGTATTGTAAATATAGGCTTGCAAGGCGTAATAATCCACAATAACTTGATCTACGTTTTCGGTATAGGCCACTCTATGTTTCATAAAATAACTCGTCCAAGTACTCTCTATATCGGAAAAATCTCCTGTAATTCCTGCCAACATACCCAACATTTCCTCGCTGTGCTTTTCTTCTACTGTCAGTGTTTTCCAATACAAATCAAAAGGCTCCTCAAAAGCTTCTCCTGCTTCTGCTAATACTTCTACATATTGTTTTAGGAATGCGCCATCACGCACACCATCCTTGTAGCGTTTGTGGTAACTCCCTACCTGCTTGGTTGGATCCATAGCATCTTCACACAGCTTCAAAAGCTGTTCTACATTGCGCGCACCAGCGGCTTTGTGCAACAATAAGCCTTGGCTATCAAAATACAACAAGGTAGGAAAAGCATTGACTTTGTTGGCAATAGCAAAAGCAGGCCCTTCTCCCTTTTCCATATCCATTTTGTACGCTACAAAATGGGCATTGATGTATGCGCCTACCTCTTCTTGAGTAAATATTTCTTTGGCCATCCATTTGCAAGGGCCACACCAAGTTGTATACGCATCTACAAAAATAGGCTTATTCTCTTGTTGTGCCTTCTCCAATACAGCGTCCCATGTCCCCTTTTCAAACTTAATCCCTTGCGCCAATGCGGTATGGATACTACTTATAATCAAACAGCAACCTATAAAATATTTCAACATTTTTCTGTTTTTAGTCAATACAACCAACTACTGTATTGGATTGTACAGTAGAAAGATAAGAATTTTGAATACAGGATTACCAATACTATGCCTGATTGTTATCCCCCAGAAGCTGTTAATTATTTTAAGCAAAGAAAGAATCCTATAATTGCTTGTCTGCCAAAAGCTTTTTTGTATCTTTGCCCCACTTGTAGAAATCCTACTACTTGTTTATCAAGCGAAGTAGGGTATTTTTGACTAAAAAAGTTACTATAAAATGGCTTTAAAAATCCGTTTACAGCGTCATGGACGCAAAAAGAAACCTTTCTATCACATCGTAGCTGCTGATGCACGTGCACCTCGTGATGGTAAATTTATCCAAAAATTGGGTACATACAATCCATTAACAGTACCAGCTACCATTAATTTGGATGGCGATGCTGCTTACGATTGGTTGATGAAAGGAGCACAACCTACTGATACAGTACGTGCTATTCTTAAGTTAAAGGGAGTGTATTACAAAAAGCACTTGCAACGTGGTGTAGCCAAAGGTGCAATGGACCAAGAAAAAGCAGATCAACTATTACAGGAGTGGCTCGATGCTAAAGAAGCAAAAATCGAAAAACGTAAAGGACTAGTTGCTGATGCTAATGAAGTTCGTCGTAAGAAGATCTTTGGAAAAGCTCCTAAAAAAGTAGAAGCTCCTGTTGAAGAAACGGTAGAAGAAACTGTAGAAGAGCCTACAGCTGATGCTCCTGCTGACGACGCTGCCGAAGCTTAGTCAACATTGATGTGTGCTTTTTAGCACCTTCCTCAACAACAAAAGCGTTCCAAAACTAGTTTTGGAACGCTTTTATAGTGAAGTTGTTTAAGAATAGCCTAATGTCGCTAATGAACCGAACGAAGTGAGCTCACAAGCACTCGCAGAGCGATCTGATCTATTTGATAGGGTCTATCAAATAATCAGCTTCCGCACTAAAGCTAATTTTTTCCTACTGATTAGTTTGTACACTGTACAAAC
>JBGCDW010000041.1:0-12799 GCA_045105775.1 Aureispira sp. | reverse complement strand
GATGAATTGGGCTTCCCTCAGTTTCAAAAGACAGATAGCCCTTTATTTTTTATTCCTGTAGGAGCATTCAAAATGAGTGCTGATGTTGTATTTAAAATGAGGGCTAAAGGTTTTTTCTTGAATACCGCTTCTTTTCCTGCTGTTCCAATGAGAAAGAGTGGTATCCGTTTTATGGTTAATAATTTTTTGAAAAAAGAGCATATTGATGAAATGCTCACTACGCTTTGTAATGTATACTCCGAAACAATTATAGAAAATGATACCAATTATAAAAAAATCGCCAAAACCTTTAATATCCCTGAATTTGATCTAAATATTCCTAGCCAGCTACAACACGATTTAACTAAGAGTCCACTTAGTATCAACATACACCGAAGTATCAAAGAACTGAACGCTCAAGAATGGAACAATACCTTCTTCAAAAACGGCACACTTACGCATTCTAATTTGGCCTTGATAGAAGATATCTATTCTAAGGACAGTGTATTGGAAAACCAGTGGGATTTTTATTATTTGGTTATCAAAGATCATGAAGGGAAGACTGTTCTCCAATCACCTATTACTGTCGCTTTGACTAAGGATGATATGCTGCACCCTGGAAGTGTATCGCAAAAAATTGAAACAGTACGCGCCGAAAAATCTCCTTATTATTTGACTTCTAAGACGGTTTTAACAGGTACTCTAATTACCAAGGGCAATCATGTTTATATTGATTATACTAACCCCAATTGGAAGTGTGCCTTATCTGTATTGATAGATACACTCAATACGATATTGGATGAAACTGGTGCAAGTAAAATCATGATTAGAGACTTTTATGGCAAACAAGATCTTGATTTTGAAACGGCTATGCTAGAGAAGGGATTTATTAAGTTCCAATTGTTAAACAATATGGAAATCAATAAATTGGATTGGAACAATAGGGATGAATATTTAAAATCGCTTTCTCAAAAATATCGTTACAATGTTAGAAAAGAAATTATCAAGTACGAATCTCACTTTGTAACTACTACCCAAAAAATCACTTCTGAGGAAGAGCTGTTGAAAGCGTACCAACTATATGAGCAGGTATACGACAAGTCATATGACTTGAATGTATTTAAGTTGCCACTAGATTTCTTTAGAAACATATGTGCATCTGATGAGTATGATGTAATTAGATTGTACATAAACAATACCGATGCCAATGGTGAAAATATATTGGTAGGTGTAATGTTTAGTCATGTCCATGAAGATATTTATAATGCGATGATTGTTGGACTAAACTACGAGTATGTGTACAACTACAACTGTTACAAACAGATTTTATACAAGACACTATTGCGTGCTAAAGAATTGGATTGTAACAAATTAGATTTGGCCTTTACGGCTGAATTGGAGAAAAAGAAACTTGGTGCAAAACCTACAGAGGTATTTGCCTATGTACAATCTACCGAGCACCTCAAAGGCAGTATATTGGCGTTTACCTAGTATATTAGTGTTGTATTCCAAAGCAATAAATTATGAGTCATCTCCTTAATCGGGGATGACTCATTTTGTCATAAAGAGCCTCCCTTTATTTGTACTTTTCTACCCATGTACGTATCATACGCTCAAATCGGGAATAATCATCTTGGTAAACAAAATGTCCACAATTTTCAAAAATTTCAAGTTCACTATTGGGTAATCTTTTATTCAAATTCATTCCATTTTCCTTGCCCAAGATGGCATCATGCTCTCCCCAAAATATTTTGACAGGGATATGGATATTTTTTAGGTTTTGGTCAATCTCCTTCAAGGCCTCAGGATATATCTTAAACCACCTCATATTATTGGCTACTTTTCCTTGATGTGATTGTTTGTAATCTGATAGTTCCGTCTCATTTGGAACATATTGTACATTACACAGATTGGTGGCCGATTTAATTAGGGCACCACTTCCTGCTATTACAAACATAGTACGCCAAAATCCCGAATAGACCATTTTTTTCATAATACTTGGTTCTGAAGCAGGTAAAGCAGCAGGCCCATCGCCAAGCATCAGCGATTTGATTTGGTGTTCGTGATGGATGATATAGGATAATGCACTAGGCATTCCTACATCTGGAGCAACTAGATGTGCCGCTTTTATATCAAAATGGCTTAAAAAAGCGTTGAGAAAGGTCCCTTGAAACTTAAAGGACATATATGCTGGTTTGGTCTCGCTTCCACCAAACCCTGACAAATGGTCTTTATTGATTCTTCGAGACATGCTTTTTCACCACAAAATGACATTTAAGGATTTTTCTACTTCAGAAGAACAAATTGCACCCAGTATTTTATCCGCTCGATTAAAACTACTCACTTCCTGTCACTTGATTACCCAAGGCAAACAACTAAATAATAAAAAAGAAAACATTTATTTGCTTACTAAAAAGGCCATTGATCTTACTGCTGTATTGGTTGATATCACTATTTGGGGAGATAAGCACTTGCGTGAATTCCATCAAATTGATTCCATAGAAGGTTTGAATTCTGATAGGGATTCTATCATTGATGGCATCAAAAATAGATACCAAACAATGGCTCAAAATCTCTCTCTCAGGTAAGAATTGGAATAAAAAAAATCGCTGGCTGTTTTACTACTCATCAAAAAAGGCATCCCAAAATTGTATTGGGATGCCTTTTCTATTTCAAGTTTACTAAAGATTATTTCAAGCTAATCTTAGATGGATCATTGGGCAAATCAGGTGCATACAACATCACTTGATTACAAATACCTGATTGTAGGGTCTCTGCAAATCCTTGATATTTGGATGCTTTGAACACTTTGTACTTGCGAATATACCCTGCTCCTGGGTTGGCATTTTTACCTTTAGGATCTAGTGTAAAGGTATAATTTTCATCCCATTGCTTTTTATCTTTCTTAGATAATTCTGCATAATTATCTGGACGGAAATTAACGGTCACTTCGTACTCTGTATACTTGAGTGGGCTAATATTTGCCTCCTTAACTTTGCTTACTTTGATGACTTCAATAACACCAGAAACACGCTCATTGAATACACAATCTTTACGTTTGGTTTCGTTGATAATTCGCTGTGCCAACTCTTGTTCAATGGATTTCATTCTCTCCATTGCTTTTTGTTTGCGTAAGCGTTCTTGTTCTTCTGCTTTTTGATCTTGAATAGCTTGTAAGCGTCTTTCTTCCTGTTTAGCTTCAATTTCGCGCTGAATTTCTGCGTCAATTTCCCGCCCTATTTTTTCACGCAATTCTTGTTCTTTGCGTTGTCTTTCTAGCTCTTCTAGCTCTTTGCGTTTTTCTTCTGCTCTAGCCTCACGTTCTGCCTCTTTAGCTTTGCGCTTGGCTTCACGAATAGCATCAGCTGCATTAGAATTCTTGCTTGTTGTAGTAGTAGCCGTTGTATTATTGGGATTGTCAGCTAGGTTTTCTTGGCTTGCTGCATTGAGTTGCTCCTCGTACTCTTTGCGTTTTTGAGCTTCGATTTCTGCACGCAAAGCGGCTTCATTGATACCATTATTGTAGCTATTAGGTACGTTTCCGTCTGCAATTTCTTTACGCAAGTTTTTCTCTACAAAAGCTCTCATTTCTTCTTCCGAAAGGTTGGCAATTTCTTCTGGTGTTAAGCCACCATAATCAACTTCTTGGAGATTTTCCGCTTCTGTTACAGGTGTTTCAACAGGATCAGCCGTTTCAATTACAGCACCGTCTGCTTCTTTGGCTTTTCGCTCCCTGTAAGCACGCTCTCGGTCTTGTTGCTGTTGTTGAAATGCTATTTTGGTATACGGAATAATATTCTCATATGCCTCAAATAGGTCATTGTCTAATGCTTTAGATTCGTAGGTATAACGCTCCAAACAAGCTTCTCTATTTCTAGTCTGAAGCAAATTCATAGCATATTTTGTTCCTACTTTTATGCTTTTTTGCTTGATGTATTCGGGCCCAACAGGCACACGAACAGCACGAGAGCGCAAAACAAATTCAATGTCTTCATCTTGCAACATTTCGAGCATATCACCGCCCTCCATAGGAGTAAAGCGAAATAGCACTTCGTGCTCATCATATTTCAAGGCACTTTCAGAAGCAGGACGAAGCACTTGTATAGAAGTTACTTCTGCCAAACCAGGCAACACTTCATATTCGCAATCTCTAACAACTTTTGTGCGTACATTGTCTCCATCGCTTGCGCTGGGGCCTCGCTGTGCTACCAAAGCTGTAGAAAATAAACAACAGGCAGCCACTGTTGTCCAAGTAGCATATAGTTTTCTCATAAGGATAGATTTATTGTGTACTAATAGTATCTTTTTTTGCAATCAGTGTTCTTTTTGATTTAATTGCTTATCTGTTAAATTTATTCATCTAGAAAGATGCAAAAATTAAGCAAAATGGTGTTTGAGTTGAACTATTTTACTTTTTATTAATATTGCTTCTCACTTTTTTTGTAGAAAACAACCAGTAATAAACATGATTTCACTACAAAAATAATTGATTAGCTAAAGTACGCTTTTTTTAAGTGTTTACGTAAAATGTAATTGATTTGTTGGGGTATTCGTTAAATAATATAACCTTTTATTAGCACTTTATTTCGTTTTTTTGCATTTTTTTGTTCTTCATCAACTACAGCTCCTTACTTTTGCTTAAATCATGTATTTTATTTGTTGCAATAGCGCACTAAAATCTTACTACTGAACAATTTCAAATCATATGAATCAATATCAAAAACTAGCTGTCAGCGAATACTTTTATAGTCTTCAGGGAGAAGGGCGTACTATGGGCATTCCTGCTATTTTTTTGCGCCTTACAGGATGTAATTTGCTTTGCGGCGGCCAAGGAGCCGAAAAAGATGGCCAATTGCACGATGGGGCTACTTGGATTTGTGATACGATCGAAGTCTGGATGAAAGGGCATACTTGGACCTTTCCAGAATTGGTTCAAGAATTGAATGCAAAAATCAACTTTGTACAGCGTTTAAAAACGGGTGTGCACTTGGTAATAACAGGTGGCGAACCCTTGTTACAACAAGCCAGAATAGTCGCTTTTTTGGAATACTTGGAAGAGCAGCATGCGCTCACGCCTATTGTAGAAATAGAAACCAATGCTACTCTGCTTCCTTTGCCCAATTTGGACAAACGTGTACACTACTGGAATACCTCTCCAAAACTCAGCAATTCTGGAATGCCCCAGCAAAAACGATGGCATCAACAAATATTGCAATGGTTCTCTGACAATTCCAACACAATGTTCAAATTTGTCATTACCTGCCAAGAAGATTTTGAAGAGATTCAACGTTACTGGAAGCAGCAACCTTCCTTAGATTGGAACAAAATTGTTTTAATGCCAGGAGCTGATAGCTTAGAACAATTATTAGAAAAAAACAAATTGGTAGCCGATTTATGTATACAATACCAATTGCGTATGAGCACACGTCTGCATGTAGAAATTTGGAATCAACTCACTGGTGTTTAATACACCTTGGCCAACACTACAAAAACATTTGATAACGAACAGTTTCCTACAAGGAGCCACTCGATGCCCTATATATAACTGCTTCTTGATTTCGTTTTCAATAACAAATCCACCCTTCTTGACAAGGCACCAATTCACCAACCATCTGATACGCTAATCTCAATAATTGTTGCGGCATACACGTCTATAATATTCCTGTATTTCTATCATTGACTGACAAAAATGGCAGTTCCAAGCGACTATACCAACTGGCACATTCCTTGAAATAGGCAAAACAAGATTACAGCAACAAAACTACTTTATTGGTTGATAATAGCAGTTTATGATACCAAGTTTATGATTTGAGTGTTGTATGGATACCTATAAACATTCGTTAGAACAGTTATTGATGAATAGGGCTGCCGCTCTACTGCCAAAATGGCCTTTCTAACTGACAAAATAAATGATACGTGAGAAAAGTAACAACAGCTCCTTCTAGGTTTTGGAATCCTAGTATAAGGCTACAAGAGGATACAGAAGTAGAATTTTTACCTTTGTTTTCTGTGAATGAACAAGGGTTTGACGAATACCAACAAGAGGACTATCCAGAAGTGCTCCCTATACTAGCACTCAAAAATACCGTTTTGTTCCCTGGAGTGATTATCCCTATTACGGTAGGTAGAGAACGCTCTATTGCTGCCTTGACAGAAGCCTACAAAGGCGATAAAAATACAGCGGTTATTACCCAACGAGATGCCGAAGTCTCCCACCCTGTACAAGATGATTTGTACAAAGTGGGGGTGGTCGCCAAAATCCTGAAAGTCATCAAAATGCCTGATGGAAGTACGACTGCTATTCTGCAAGGTCGCCAACGTCTAGCACTAAAAGAGCTATTGGAAACAGAGCCTTATCTCAAAGGGCGTGTGGTTTTGTCCAAAGTAGAACCGATGTTGGATTCTCCTAAATTTACAGCCATGATTAGTGCTATGCGAGATTTGGCTGATCGCATTATAAAGCTTTCGCCTAATATTCCAAATGAAGCTTCTGTGATGCTTAAAAACATCAAAAGCCAACACTTCCTTATCAATTTTATTGGCTCTAATCTCAATATCAATATTAATGATAAGCAAAAAATTCTAGAAATTGAACGCCTAGAAACTAAAGCAAAAGCCATCTTGCAACACATGCACCAAGAACTGCAAATACTTGAACTCAAAAAAGAGATTGAAGTAGATGTGCAAGGGGATATGGAGAAACAACAACGAGAGTATATTCTCAACCAACAACTCAAAAAGATACAAGAGGAATTGGGGGACTCTCCTACTCAAAATGATATTCTAGATATTGAGGAAAAGGCCAAAAACAAACAATGGCCAGAGGCGGTACAAGCCAAATTTGACAAAGAATTGCGCAAAATTAAGCGCATGAATCCAGCTGCTCCTGAACACTCTATTCTCACCAATTACCTAGAAATTCTAGTAGATTTGCCTTGGGATGAAGTGACAGAGGATTCTTTTGATTTGGATTCGGCCGAAGCGATTTTGGAGAACGATCACTTTGGTCTGAACAAGGTCAAGGATAGAATCTTAGAGCATTTGGCGGTACTCAAATTGCGCCGCGATATGAAATCGCCTATTCTTTGCTTGGTTGGCCCTCCTGGTGTAGGAAAAACTTCTCTAGGGCGTTCGATTGCAAAAGCTATTGGGCGCAAATACATTCGCATGTCTCTAGGTGGGGTGCATGACGAATCGGAGCTACGCGGCCATCGAAAAACATACATTGGGGCTATGCCAGGGCGTATTATTCAATCGCTGAAAAAGGTACAATCCAGCAACCCCGTGTTTATCTTGGATGAAATTGATAAATTAGGAACCAGCTACAAAGGCGATCCTTCTTCTGCCCTATTAGAGATTTTAGATCCAGAACAGAATACAGAGTTTTATGACAACTACTTAGAATTGGAATACGACCTCTCTAAGGTTTTGTTTATTGCAACAGCCAATTCATTGCAAAGCATACAACCTGCTCTATTGGATAGAATGGAAATCATCCAAGTAAACGGCTATTCGAGCGAAGAAAAGCTACAAATTGCCAAACGTCATTTGTTAGAAAAACAACTCAAAGAACACGGACTAGAAGAAGAAAAGATCAGCATTACCGATGAAGCACTAAAAAAAGTAATTGGCGATTATACCCGAGAATCAGGGGTGCGTTCTCTAGATCGAGAATTGGCCAAAGTGATGCGAAACCTCGCTACCAAAGTAGTGCGCAAAAAATACAAGGGAGAGCCTGTAGACCCTGAGCAGGTGGTCGAAATTTTGGGGCCCAAGAAAGTGAATCTGGATAGTATTTTTGAGGAAGAGCAGGGCTTGGGTGTTGTTGTTGGGTTGGCTTGGACCAGTGTTGGGGGCGATATTCTGTTTATAGAAAGCAGTTTGAGCCAAGGCAAGGGCAAATTGACCCTAACGGGAAATTTGGGTGATGTAATGAAAGAATCCGCAACTACTGCCCTCAGCTATCTGCGCGCACACGGCGAATCGTTGGGCTTGGAAACAAAGGTATTTGATAAAACCAATGTACATATTCACGTGCCCGCTGGTGCTATTCCCAAGGATGGCCCTTCCGCAGGTATTACCATGCTTACGGCTTTAGCTTCGGCCTTTACCAAACGCTCGGTGCGCTCCAAATTGGCCATGACAGGCGAAATCACCTTGCGTGGCAAGGTATTGCCTGTAGGCGGAATTAAGGAAAAAGTATTGGCGGCCAAACGCGCTGGTGTCAAGGATATTATCTTGTGTGCTGCCAATGAAAAAGACATCCAAGAAATTAATGCCGAATACTTGGAAGGCTTAGAGTTTCATTATGTCAAGCAAATGCAAGAAGTATTGGATTTTGCGCTGGTGTAAAACAATTTAGTTATCACAAATAAAATAGCCGTAGTAGATGTGTATCTGCTACGGCTATTTTATTATATAATCATTGCTTAGTAGTCAATTATCCTCTACAGCCATTCCATACACCCCATGTCCAATCATCAGCAGCTTGATCAAACTCATCTCCACAGTTGGAATCACTAGAACCACCAGAAGCACCTGTATCCAAACCACACTGGTCATGCTCAAAACAATCTAATGTCCAAGAAGAAGGCAACCATCCTCCGCAATTTGCTCCACATCGTCCCATGCAACCAAAGGTTCCACCACCATTATATCCTGCTGTTTTTCTCTTATTTACAACTGAACCACTCGCAAGTGTATAAGATAAATTATAGCTAGTGCCTCTTTTAATACAGCTAATACCATCATTCCCTACAGCTTTAGTAGTTACCTCAGATACAACTTTTCTATTTGTATAAACATATCCAGGAGGAGCATAGGATAGATATTCTACAGTCTTCAAAAATATAAACTCCATTCTACCAACCTCAAAATTGTCAGGTTGATTACCATTGCTTTTGACTAATGCTTCTGCAAATTGATCATAAAATTTGTACATAGCATCTTTCTGTTCAGCCGTTAATACAATATTGTTGGCTGTGTAAAGAATAATTTCTGTATCAAAATCAATTTGAGCATTTAAGCTATTACCATCAATATCAAAAGTAATAAAGTACTCCCCTTTCTCATCTTTAACATCATAGACAATTTTGTGATTGTCAATCACCGTTTTACCTGCTATGTGGTCTACTTCATTGGTCTCTACTCCCAACGTAGCATACAAAGCTACATCAGCATCATCAACCATTTTTTCTTGTGTACAAGATACCAATAGAGCAGAGCAGAATAATAGGATTAGGCTAAGAATCCACGTGGTTTTTAATAAATCTTTCATTGTGTGTGTAATAATTATGTTTGTTAGGTAAGAATATGCCACAAAAGTATTAAAACAAATCCCTTATATTCAAATAGTTGTTTAACAAAGCAGTTAAACCTTTTGATTACAAGTCTATTTTTACACAAAAATGACAAAAAAACCTCTAAATCATCAGAAAAATAAACAAACCAACATTTTATTACAAACAATTGATGTTTATTCATAACAATTAATAATTATTAAATAGTATGTTACTATAAAAAATTACTATGAAATCAATTTAACCAAATTATCAATTAACCATAAAAAAACCTCTGCTACATAAAAGCAGAGGTTAATACATAATTTCTTCAGCAACAAAGTTTACTTAGTTCCAAGCAATCAATTCACGCATTTGTTTATCATTGAGCAACTGGTTCACTTGATTCATATCCCAATGCCCATTGATCGTAATCACGGCCATTTCGCCTTCATCCTGCACTAATACAAGAATATTTTTAACAATCTTGCGTCTTTTCTTTTTGGGCCCTCTTTCTTTCACTCCTACTAGTATTTCTACATGAGTTCCATCATCTTTGATACGAGTTAGTGTGTTAAAATTCTGTTGTTTAATTTTGTTAACAAACGCCTTAACAGTTCCCTTGGGCAATTGATCGTCTCCATCTACCGCCAACACACGCATATTGGTTAAGCGTCTCAAAAATGGTCGAAAAGGTTTCAATTCTTCGCGACCGTCCTTGCCCACAGACAAGTTAATTCCCGCTTGTACCACCCAGCCTGGAACGCGAATTCCTATAGCATTATCGCCTTGGCGGTGGGTTCTATAAAACTCATTGATGGTTTTGTTTTGGGCTTGTATTAGAGGTAAGGATAAGAATAGGCTAAGAATGATTACTAGTATTTTCATGGTTATTTCTATTAAAATTATAGGCAATAAATGATTAGAAGAAAAAAGCATAACAAGGATCTATTATTCTGCATTTTTTACTTTTTCCAAATGTTCTAGGCCGTCCACATCCATGTGCTTGGCTAAACGCGAGATTTTCTTGAGGTCAATATTGCCCACAATACTGAGCAAAACAAACTCACCATCATCCACCAACAAGAGCAATTCTTCAATTACATTTCCTTTTTTCTTGATTAGGAACTGTAAGTCGGTTTCTTCGTCTTTGACCTTCATCAATAGCTCATATTCGCTACGATTGATGCGTTGCAATGCCTCTTGGTAATATTTTTCAGCATTATACTCTGTAGTGAGAATGTGCAAACTCTTCAACCCTCCAATGAGTTCCACAATTTCTGCATCCTCTTTGTCTTCTATTTCCAAATCAGCAAATAACCCGAACATATGTTCACTGATATATACGGAAGTAAAGCCCTTGGCATCTTCATATTGCTGAAAATATTTTTCAATCGCATTTTGAGCATTCATGCTCCAAGTCAATAAGCAAAAACTAATTACAAATAGATATTTCATGTTTTCTTGTTTTTAATCTGAATGAGAAACTACTTTTGGGCTTGTTTCAACCCTTTTCTAGTAGTTTTAACGCCCTTGTTAAGTCCTTTGGATACCAGCATCAAAGCCTGTTTGGCTTCTTGAAATGCCTGCTCTGGATCTTTATAAGTATCCTTGTGAAGGGATGTTTCCTGAACAGCCAAATTGCTGGGCTGTGGTAAATGTTGTTGCTGATACAACCAAGCAGCAGCAGTAATAAGAATGGCTACACTAGCAGCCACCAAACTCCACATGCGTTTTGGGCGTTGGCGCACCACCTCCAAAAAACGTAGAGACCGTTGGCTTTTTTTCTCTTGTTCTTGTTTGAAAAATACAAATAAGGGCTGGACACTCTTGAGGCGTTTGTCAACCTGCTTGCCATTAAAGTAAGCACGCAATTGTTGTTCTTCCTCCAAGGAAGTGGTTCCTTCCCAATATTTGTCTACTAATTTTTTAATCGTCGGATAATCCATAAGATTCTAATGTTAACAGCTGTTGGCGGATTGTTTTTCTGGCTCTAAATAGATTTACTTTTACTTGGGCAAGTGGAATTTCCAGTATCTCTGCTATGCCCTTGTAGTCCATACCTTCCACATCTCTTAGTTGCATAACTAAGCGTTGCTTTTCTGGCAATTGCTGCATGTAGCGAGCTATATGAGACAACGTATCATTTTGGGCCGCTTCTTGATAAGGGGTATGGCTTTGTTGTACCACTGTGGGCGCTTGATCCAAAGAGACATTTTGCAAGTGCTTTGATCGTTTCTTATCAATAGATAAGTTTTTGGTCAAACGCATACAATAAGCTTCTAGATTTTGGTATTCTCCACGCTTCTCTCGCTGCTTCCAAAGCTTTATTACCACTTCTTGAGCCACATCTTCGGCTGTTTCCTGATCTCCTACAATCCTTTGGGAAAATCGGTACAGCTTATCCTTAATGGCTGTTAGTTGATATGTAAATTCTTTTAGCGTCATGTTACCAAGAAGACGAAGCAGTTTCTAAAAAGTTACAGCCCTTACAGTAGTTTTTTATTTTTTTTAATAACTTTTTCTCAAAAACAACATAAAGCTCTGTATATCAATATATTAATATCATCACACAAGTATTCTAAAAAATTACTAAATTGCAGCAAAAACTCTCCAGTAATAAAATACACTGTAACCTAAATTATCACCTATTAACTGCTTACAACATATTTATGGAGCAACAATTCTGGTATCGTTTTTTCAAAGAACAGGAATCTTTAGAACAAGTAGAGGAAATTACGGCTGTACTATTGCAACAAATGACCGCGCAACAAGCCGCTCATTATTGGGAATTGTGGGACTGGTTAAAAGACTATCAAACTACTCCAACCACGATTACTAGCTTACAAGAATTACTATTGCTCCTGCTCTCCTACCGCGAGTTACGCTTGTCGCAACAACAACTAAAGCAGCTTTCTCCTCATTTGGGCTTGCTCTGGGGACTTCAAACACTAGATTGTAGCCACAACCACTTGCAATATTTGCCTATTTCCATGGGGCAATTGCCCTTACTCCACACCTTAAATGTATCGCACAATCAACTGCTGCACCTCCCCGAGTCTGTGGGTCAAATTTCACGATTGCAACAACTCTATGTCGCTCATAATCAATTGCAAGAGTTGCCCGATTCCTTGGCTTGGTTGCAACAACTAAAAATCATTGATTTCTCCAACAACCAATTGCACAGCATTCCACCTGATATTGCTTGGCTTCCAACCTTGGAACAACTAAATCTATCCCACAATGCCATTGTTGAGGTGGATGAGGATACTCTTCAAGCCTTTGCTGTTTTGGAATTGGATTTAAGAGACAACCCACTTTCGGCCACCACCATCAATACCCTACACGCTAACACTTCTGCCAATATTTTATTCTAAAGGAATAACAGACATTATCACGACTAAATTCGTAGCGAAAAAAGCATCTTTTTACTTCGTGAGCCCTTCGGGGTTCCCTCACTCATCGTTAAAAATTATTTTATGAACTCGCTCCGCTCGGTTGATTCCATAGCACTGCTATGAACTAAATGCGCTAGGACTTTT
>JBGCDW010000040.1:0-2862 GCA_045105775.1 Aureispira sp. | reverse complement strand
AAAAATGAACCCTATACCTAAAAATAAGTATAATATTCCTTTTAGTGATTGAAGCATTAATTTAGAGTGTTTGTTTGTTTCGTTAAAAAATTCATGGCTGGAATCCTCCTATGCTTGTGGTGGGGGCAAGGTGGGGGGAGGTTATTCATACAAATTTACAATAAATAGTTATAACTTATCTATCTATTCAAAATAATTTCTAGGCTTATTTATCAAGTATTGCTCCTCCTTTTAAACACCAATTTCATTTTTTTTCAAAAAAAATAAGCCTTTGCTTTAACTACGCAAAAACACTGCGTAGTAGTATTACATCTTTGTATTGTCAGTAAGGAAGTGGTGCTTATAACAACACTACTTCACCAATAGAATACAGCCAACAAGCCCCCTACTCAAACGGAGTAGGGGTTTAGTAAACAACTAAAAAGAATATTGTGCCCCCTGCCCTATACAGGGCAGGGTTGTGAGGGGCAATTTTATTCTTCTAATATAATCCTTGCCCCTCGCTCAATATGGAGTGGGGGCGCATTGAACGATTTTTAATTTTGAAGAGTTTATTTTTTGTTCCAGTGTGAGCTGGTTAATCCTATATAAAACTAAAACAAGATGAAACAAGTTATTTCTAGTGAGCGTAGACCTATTAAATTATGGTTGGATGATATGGAAGATGGAGCATTGGCGCAAGCTAAGAACTTAGCTAACTTGCCTTTTGCGTTTAAGCACATTGCCATCATGCCCGATAGCCACCAAGGTTATGGAATGCCTATTGGTTCTATTTTAGCTACCAAAAATGTTATTATTCCTAATGCTGTCGGGGTAGATATTGGGTGTGGTATGTGTGCGCTGCGTACGCATTTGACCGATATTTCTAAAGAAAATTTAAAAGATACCCTTAAAATTGCCCGTCAACTGATTCCTGTAGGGTTTAGCTGGCATAAAGAAGCGCAAGATGTAGATTTGATGCCAGAGGGGGAAGCTGATTTGCCTATTGTTAAAAAAGCCTACAACAAAGGCTTGAAACAAGTAGGAACCTTGGGCGGTGGAAACCACTTTGTTGAAATCCAAAAGGGTTCGGATGGTTATATTTGGTTGATGATTCATTCTGGAAGCCGTGCTTTAGGGTATGCGGTGGCCGATCATTACAACAAAAAGGCCATTCAGCTCAATGAGCGTTATCACTCGGTGGTAACTAAGAAAATGGAATTGGCTTTTTTGCCATTGGAGACTAAAGAAGCTAAGTTGTACTGGGATGAGATGAATTATTGTATTGATTATGCTTTGGCTAACCGAAAATTGATGATGGCGCGGTTGTTAGAAGCACTAACTACGGTCATGGGGGATTTTGGTTATGAGGATATTATCAACAAACCACACAACTTTGCCGCTTGGGAAGAACACTTTGGAGAGCAAGTAATTGTGCATAGAAAAGGAGCAACACGCGCCTTTAAAGACGAATGGGGTATGATTCCTGGTTCTCAAGGCTCTAGTTCCTACATTGTCAAAGGTTTGGGAAATACAGATTCTTTTATGTCTTGTTCTCATGGTGCTGGGCGTAAACTAGGGCGTAAACAGGCTATTCGTACGCTCAATATCAAAGAAGAGGTAGCGCACTTGAACAAAATGGGCGTTGTTCATGCGATTCGACATGCTAGTGATTTGGACGAAGCTCCAGGGGCGTACAAGGATATTGATGTTGTTATGGCTAACCAAACAGATTTAGCAGAAATTGCTATTCGATTGCAGCCTTTGGCCGTGATGAAGGGGTAGTTGATGATAAAAACGTAGGGCGGTAATTAGTACCGCCTTACTTGTTTTTATGGGAGTGATAAAATATGTGCTGTCCAGAGACAATCTTGCCAATCGGTTAACATGTGAAAGAGTAGCCCTACTGCTACAATTCGTGTCTTGGAAGGAAAAAACAACAGGGTATATGTTGCTATTGCAGGCCATGTGTGCAAGGGGTGAAACCCTATACTACAACGTTCGGGATCAAAAATAGGCGTGGCAAGCAGGTGATCTAAATCAACAATTATCGTAGCTGCCATAATCAGCCAAGCGCGTTTCCAATCGTTTCTAAAAAAGCACCAAGCAAGCAACGCTGGTGCTAAAAAATGCAAGCCATAATGTACCATGCCTTGCAGTAACTTCCATTGTGCTATACTCATGAATCAGAATTGGCGAAATGACGAATGTTCCCAAGATACCTAAGTTGTGGTATAATTATCATAATCGGTATACCCCTTTTCATGACCTGCATAAAAAGTACTAGAATCGGGCTCTATCAAGGGCCAATTGTGCTCAAAACGCGCTACCAAATCTGGGTTGGGGATAAATGGGCGGCCATAAGCAATGGCATCAGCTCTACCGCTTTCTAATTCTTGGTTGCCCTCCTCTCGGTCATACTCTGCATTGGCAATCAAAAAGCCCTTGTAGCGTTCTCGGTAATGTCCAATCACATCCGTTAATCCATGTTCAATGTGCTCCCTTTCGCGCAACAAGTGCAAATAAGCCAAATCGTACTTATTGAGTTGTTCTACGATATAATCGTACATTCTTACCGTTTCTTCGTCCACCTCAATGCCTCCTGAGCCGTGTGTCATTGGACTCAAGCGCAAACCTACCTTACTCGCAGGCATTACTTCTAGCAAGGCTTCTATAATTTCAATCAAAATTCGAGCTTTGTTTTCCTTGCTTCCGCCATATTTATCTGTGCGTTTATTACTACTAAGTAGTTGTTCAAAATAAATAACATGTTATCTTTACTTCCAAAAAGATGGGAAGAAAAGCTAAAAAGGTAGAGATAACGGATGAAGAGAGAGAGGAATTAAAGAAAGGTTATAAAAGCTCAAACTCTGCTGCATATTC
>JBGCDW010000039.1:0-35802 GCA_045105775.1 Aureispira sp. | reverse complement strand
TACTATAGAGTCACCAAGACCTTTGCTAATAGGAAAGTTAAATTATTTAGCCTCTTCCGTATTGGTTTTGATTTCCTGAGACGAAGACTGCTCCATCAGCAGTCTTTATATTATCAAATTAAACTTTTGTCCTGTACCTAGTACCTCCTTATCAATATACGTACTGGGGATGTAAGCTAAGGTTCCCATTCCTTTACCTTCCAATACTTGGCGCATCAGAGCAACATTTTGTTTGGCTTGGTCTAAATTGTCTACTCCATTCCAATCTTCAGGTGTTGATATTTCGACAATATAATCAGCACGCACCGTTAAGAGCATTGATTCTGTTCTGTATTCCATGATTTATTATTTTATTCATGGGAGGGACGTTATGAATAAGAAATAAAACTTTTTTAGTTAGAACTTTAGTTGTATTAAACTACAGACTTTTAGTTAAATAAAAGCATTCTTAGACATGATTTAGGATATTTTTATCCTTTGTATAATAAGCTACTTAATGAACGATGTTATTAAGAAATTTCATCAATTGTTCTTTTCTCCTTAGTGCGACAGGGAGTTTATGATTTTCAAGAGTAACCAGTGCATTTTTATCTTTTTTATCATAACGAATCACATGGTGCAAGTTGACCAAATAGGATTGATGTATGCGCATAAAGGATTTTTTTGGCAAAACACTTTCGTAATCTGCTAGAATTTTGGAACTGATAATTGTCCTATTTTCAACTAATTGGAAGGTGGTATAGCCTTTGTCAGATTGGCAGAAAATGATTTCATTGATGTTGATAATATGAATACTCTCTGTTGTTTTGATTACTAGACGTTGGATGGTATCCGTTTGCTGATTGAGGTTGAGTAGTAGGGTGCTCAAGTGGCTGCCTAATTGGAGTAAATTGTTGCGGTTTCTGATTGTTTAAAAATGGTATCCTTTACTTGTTGTATATAGTGCAAAGAACTGTCTAAGAAAAATACGGCACTATCGTATTGTGCCAAGGCATGATAAGCCCCAGCTTTTACATTGTAAGCAACACTAAGTTGTTGGTATTTGCTTTGGGGGGGTATATGTACTATTTTATTGGTGTATTCAATTGTTTTTTGAGGTTCTTTCTGAATAAAACCAACGGCCAAACGATAATATATCTCGCCCATGCTATCATTGATGGTATCTAAGTAACTATTAGAAGTAGGAGGCAATAATAGAATGGCACTATCCAAAATAGCCTGTGCTTGCAATGGTTGACCATTATACAAGGTAGCCATAGCTCTTACTCTATAAATCTTTGCTTGGAGTTTGGAGGGTTTATTATCTAATAGTGCATGTACCTGATAACTGTATTGTATAGCTTGGGGAGGATTGATTTTTACAGAAGCTGCTGCAAGTTGATAATATATAGAAATTTGCTCATCGGCTTGAGTCGTATTGGGCAATAACTGTTGTAAGCTGTCAATGGTACTTTGTTGTCCAAAGGATAAAAATGTTAAACAGCAGAAAAGAAGTGTAGTTAAGAATTGTTTCATAGTGTGGTAGAAGTCGGGGGCTAAGATTGTTAATTGGAGGCCAAATTAAGGAGTACAATTGTCTAAAACAACTTTGGAGTATGGATTTTACAAAGGTATCTCTTCTATGAAGTTTTACCTTAAAGTACTACATATCAGTTGATTCTTTATTTTTGTTGCAGTATACCTCATTCAAAAAAAACGACTTCTTCATAGCCAGAAAAAAGCCATTCTGAATAGAATCAGAATGGCTTAGATCATTTTAGTAACGACGACTGTATTGGATTAAGATTTGCCGTGACATTGTTTGTATTTTTTACCACTTCCACAAGGACAAGGATCATTTCTCTTGACTTTGGGTTGGTTTCTTTTTACCGTCTTAGGCTTTTCTATGGTTTGCGTCGCTCCATTGGCTCTTGTAGCCGCTTGACGTTGGCGTTCTTCTGCCTCTTTTTGTGCATCAATATTGGTTTGCAAATCCTCATCTACTTCAATCTCTTGTGCTTCCTGTATATTTTGTGCAGATTGTTGAGGAATACCACCTTTGAATAAGAAACTGGTAATTTCCTTACTGATTCTATCCAAAAACAATTCATACAATTTAGAAGCTTGAATTTTGTAGATCACCAAGGGATCTTTTTGCTCAAAGGAAGCCGATTGTGTTTGGTCTTTTAATTCGTCCAAATCACGCAAGTGCTCTTTCCACGCATTATCAATCAAAGCCAAGGTAACTGATTTCTCAATATCATTGACCAATGATTTGCCATTGGAATCCATTGCATCTTTAAGATCCGCCCCTATTTCCAATCCTTTGAGTCCATCTGTAAATGGAACTCCAATTTTTTCATAATTGGTATTGGGATCGTTGTAAACTCTATTGATGACTGGCATTAGCCCTTCACTGATGGTTTTAAATTTATCTCTGTACACTCTAGCTGCTTGATTGTAGAGTTTGTCCATCAATTTATCCAATACCGTTTCTTGTTTGAATTCTTGCTCGGTGATGTTGGTTTCGATACCATAGTAGCGAATTACATCTTGTACAAAAGCATTGTAGTTGTTATCTACTTTGTGGGCAGCAACCAATGAAACAGCCACTTGGTCAAACATATCATTGAGATCTATTGCCAAACGCTCCCCATAAAGGGCATTGTTGCGTTTTTTGTAAATAGATTCTCTTTGTATATTCATTACATCATCATACTCCAACAAACGCTTACGTACTCCAAAGTTGTTTTCCTCTACGCGCTTTTGGGCACGCTCAATGGCATTGGTAATCATTTTGTGTTGCAAGGCTTCGCCCTCCTTGTGGCCCATGCTATCCATCAATTTGGAAATACGCTCAGAGCCAAACAGACGCATCAACTTGTCTTCTAAAGACACATAGAATTGCGACAAACCAACATCTCCTTGACGGCCTGCACGACCACGCAATTGGCGGTCTACACGTCTAGAATCGTGGCGTTCTGTACCAATGATAGCCAAACCACCTGCAGCCTTAACAGCCTCTGATATTTTAATATCGGTACCACGACCAGCCATGTTGGTGGCAATAGTCACTTGTCCTTTTTTTCCTGCTTCTGCTACTACATCGGCTTCTCTAGCGTGCTGCTTTGCATTCAGAACATTGTGCTCTATTTTTTGTAAGTTTAATAAGCGACTTAGCATTTCCGATTGCTGCACCGAAGTGGTACCCACGAGTACAGGTTGTCCACCCTCTCTTAGTCGAATTACATCCTGAACAATAGCATTAATTTTTTCACGCTCCGTTTTGTAAATCAGATCATTTTTATCATCCCTTACAATGGGTTTATTAGTAGGAATAACAACTACATCTAGTTTGTAAATATTCCAGAGTTCTTGTGCTTCTGTTTCGGCAGTACCCGTCATACCTGCCAATTTGTGGTACATACGGAAGAAATTCTGCAAGGTAATGGTCGCGTAAGTTTGTGTTGTTTTTTCGATTTTAACATCCTCCTTAGCTTCTAAGGCTTGGTGCAATCCATCAGAGAAACGACGACCATCCATGATACGTCCTGTTTGTTCGTCTACAATCTTAACTTCGCCTCCCATAACCACATATTCATCTTCTCGGTGAAATAAGGTGTAGGCTTTGAGCAATTGACGTAGGGCGTGTAAGCGTTCGTTTTTGTTTCTGAAGGCCAATAATGCTTTGTCTTTTTCTTGCACAATTTCCTCTTGCGACAAATCTGTACGCTCGTCAATAGCGGTGAGTACCGTACCAATGTCGTCCATTACAAACAAACTTTCATCCCCTGCAATACTACCCAGCAATTGGCGACCATTATCGGTTAATTCAACGCTTCTATTTTTTTCTTCTATAACAAAATAGAGTTTCTCATCGGCCTTGTGCATGTGCTTAGACTGCTCTGCCATGTAGAAATTTTCCGTTTTTTGGAGCACCATACCAATGCCTGGTTCACTCTTGAATTTGATAAGAGCGCGGTGTTTGGGCAATCCTCTATAAGCACGGAACAAGGACAATCCACCTTCTTCTTCTTCGTGTCCTGTATTTCCTTCGGTTATTTTTTTCTTAGCATCTCTTAATAATTCACCGACCAATTTGCGCTGAACATTTACCAAACGTTCTACGGCTGGTTTAAGTTGGGTGAACAATTCTTCGCGGTTATCTTGTGCGGTAGGCCCAGAAATAATCAATGGCGTTCTAGCATCATCAATCAGTACCGAATCCACCTCATCAATCATGGTAAAGTGGAATTTGCGCTGTACAATTTCATTAGGCTTGTGAGCCATGTTATCTCTTAGATAATCGAAACCAAATTCATTGTTGGTTCCATAGGTAATATCAGCCCGATAAGCGGCTTTACGTCCTGGAGAGTGTGGACGATATTTGTCGATACAATCTACGGTCAAGAACAAGAAATTGTGTAGAGGAGCCATCCATTCCGCATCCCGTTTGGCCAAGTAGTCGTTTACTGTAATCAAGTGAACTCCTTCTCCTGCCAAACCATTGAGGTAAGCAGGTAAGGTAGATACCAAGGTTTTTCCCTCTCCTGTAGCCATCTCTGCAATTTTACCTTGGTGCAATACAATACCACCAATCAATTGCACATCATAATGTACCATGTTCCAAGTAACCAAGTTACCTGCGGCCATCCATGAGTTTTTCCAAATCGCTTTATCCCCTTCAATGGTTACAAAAGGATGGCTACTTTCTAGCTGACTAGCGGCCAATTCGCGATCATGCTCTGTTGCCGTTACTTCCAAGCTATTGTTCTCTGCAAATCGTCTGGCCGTTTCTTTGACCACCGCAAACGCTTCAGGCAAAATTTCGTTGAGTACTAGTTCAATTTCCTCATCCCGTTCTTGTTTCAAGCCATCTATCTCTTCAAATAGCTTTTGTTTTTTGAGCACATTTTCACTGGCATCAATGGTATCTTGCAATTGAGCAATTTCATCATCAATACTACTCAAATGGCTATGGATACGCTCTCTAAATTCAATAGTTTTGTTGCGCAAAGCATCGTTAGAAATGCTCGCCAAACTAGCATATTCTGCTTTGATGTTATCCACTATAGGCATAATGGTCTTAACATCACGCGTGTATTTATCGCCAAATAGTTTCTTTAAAAAACCAAACATCTTTTTTTATTTTATGATTTGAGGGGTGAGTTTTACCCTATCTTAATTTAAACAACTTTATGTATTGATGGTAGCAATCACATAGCCTGTAAAGCAATGATATGCCAGAAATTTTAAGAATACAACTGTATTTTTATTGCAATTGCGCTATAAAGATAAGGAAGTTGTTGGATAACTTAAAGATTACTAACCAAAGAAAGGCAGAATAGTACTATAGTTGTATAAGGAACATAAATTCTTATCGTTAATATTCGCATTTACAGCAGTCATATTTCATTCCACTGTTATAATTTATGCCAAATTGGCAAATAGTGTAGTGTTTCGTTGCCTTTTTGACGCTTTCGTGGTAATTTCGTGTGTTTTGTTGATTTTAAAACTGTTTTATGAAATTTGCACTCGCTTTTTGGGTCTGCTTATGTTTGATGGCTTGTGAGTCACCAACACCACCAGCCATTACAGTTGGATCAGAAGAACCAACCCCCATTACCCATACCTTTAACACCCAATCCTATTATTTTCCTGTAGAGGAATTGAAACAAGGAAAAATTTACGAATATAGTGTAATGCAAGATAGTGCGGCATTTGTTACCCATTATTGGCATTTGCAGACGGAGGTTGGTGCCCAGGGACAAACCTTTTTGATTTGGAAACGCTACAATCCCTTTTTTGAGCAAGATCAATACATCAAAGAATGGATTGTTAAAGATGGGGTGGTAACTACGGCCTATGAAATGTTTATTAAGGACAGTACCGCACAAAATGCTACGCGTTATGTCAATAAAGTAGAAGAAAATATTGTATTTCCTTTTGAAGCAGCCTTAGATTCTAATATGGTATATCGTTTTAGTTGTGCATTGACGTTGCCTCCTGATTTTGTAACTGTGCGCTTGATACGCGATCGTCAATTTAGCCAGCCCTTGGTTTATCCTTATCAGGGCAAGAAAGTGCCAGCAGTTGCGTTTGCATGTACCGATTTGTATGACTTGGAAGACAAAGAGGAAGGGGGGTATTGGGAACAAAAAACAACCAGTGTAGAAATTTACGCGGAGGGTATTGGTTTGGTATATACAGAGCAAAAAAATGAAGAAAAAATTTCTTCTATTAATCAACTTACACATATTTATACCCTAGAAGAATTTGAAATTCTGAAAAATAAAATAGAATAAACTTCTATTGAAGGGGCTATCCAAAATGATATAGAAGAACGATAGACGATAAATACTTCAAGAAGTATTATTTTTACGACCAACTTCTTAAGTAAATTGGTTCAGAGGGCTAGAATTACTACTTTGTGAGATGATTTATTAGTCATAAGAGGTTTGTCTTTTTTTATGAGGTATAGAATCTCCAAGAACGAGCAATATTCATGGGTTATCAAAACCAATTGATTTATTCGTATGCAAGAACAGAATAAGGAAGCTGTATTACATCAGCTAAAATTTCCTATTGGAGTATTTGTGTTTGACGAGAAAGGCGCGAATGAGCAAATTTCTCAATGGATAACTACTATTTCTACTTTTCCAAAGGCCATCATTGATTGGACAGAAGGATTGACCGTAGAACAAAAAAATTGGAAATATCGGCCACAAGGTTGGGCAATTAAGCAGGTAGTACATCATTGTGCCGATAGCCACATGAATAGCCTTATTCGATTCAAATTGAGTTTGACAGAAAAAGAACCTACGATTCGTCCTTATTATGAAAATCGCTGGGCAATGCTAGTAGATAGTCAAAACGATAATTTAGAGGATTCTATTTTATTGTTAACAGGGTTACATAATAAGTGGACCAATCTATTAAGGGCATTAACAGCAGAAGATTTAGAAAAGGGATTTGTACATCCAGAACACAATAAACGATTTACACTAAAAGAAGCGTTAGCCTTATATGCTTGGCATTGTCAACATCATTTGGCACATATCAAGCAAGCTATTGATGCAGCGGGTAAGTATAATTAGAGGCATTAAGTAGTCTTAAAAAAGTTTTCGTACTAACAACCGAGGCTCTGCCGAGCTCGCGTAAGCAAACGACTCTTTTGCCCTAGCTCGGCGTTGAGTCTGCCTATTCGATACACCGTATCAAATAGATCAGATCGCTTCGCGAGTCCAGACCAAGTGCTAGAGCTTTTACTTACGTGAACCCAGCGCAGATCGCTTTGCGAGTCTCTCATTTTTATTACTGCGTGAGCTAGTGCGCGTTGCTTATGAGCTCGGCAGAGCCTCGGTTCGCAAGCTCGGTTGTACGGGCACTTTTTTTTACCTACTTAAGAGCCTGTTGTTCTAGCTAATGCTGTAAAAGTGTAGGCAATAATTTTGAAGTTAATTTTTAAAAAAATATAGTAAAGCGATTTAGCAATTATGAATTTGAATGGAAAATCAATATTAGTTACAGGAGGAACAGGCTCCTTCGGAAAAAAATTTATTCAAACTGTATTGGAGCGTTATCCAGAGGTAAGAAGGTTGGTCGTTTATTCTAGAGATGAATTGAAGCAGTTTGAAATGGCGCAGGTGTTTTCTCAGAAGCAATACCCTTGTATGCGTTATTTTATTGGAGATATAAGAGAACTAAATCGGTTTAAAAGAGCATGTGAAGGGATTGATGTGATTGTTCATGCGGCAGCACTCAAGCAAGTACCTACGGCAGAATACAATCCTATGGAATGCATCAAGACCAATATTAATGGGGCTTATAATGTGATTCAGACAGCACTGGATTGTGGCGTGCGTAAGGTCGTTGCGCTTTCAACCGATAAAGCTGCTGCACCCATCAATTTGTATGGTGCCACCAAGCTTTGTTCAGACAAGCTATTTATTGCAGCCAACAATATGAAAGGCAGCCGTGATTTGTCGTTTTCGGTAGTGCGTTATGGAAATGTCATGGGCTCTAGAGGTTCTGTTATTCCATTTTTTATGAAAAAACGCCAAGAAGGGATGTTGCCGATTACAGACCCTAGAATGACGCGGTTTAATATTTCTTTGCTAGAAGGCGTAGAAATGGTATTGAATGCTATTGAGAATGCTTGGGGGGGGGAGATTTTTGTACCTAAAATTCCGTCGTACAGAATTACCGAGGTAGCTACAGCTATTGCACCCGATGCCGTGCAAAAAGTAATTGGTATTCGCCCTGGAGAGAAGATTCATGAAGAGATGATTACAGAGGCCGATTCCTATACAACGGTAGATATAGGACAGTATTATGCTATTTTGCCACAAGTGCCTGTCTGGTCGTTGGAAGAATACACGAAGACCTTTAATGCTGTACCTGTACCACAAGGGTTTAAGTACAATTCTGGCACCAACACAGAGTGGCTAACAGTGGAGCAAATTCGCGCATTGATTAAAGAGCATGTGGATGGTAATTTTGAAGTATAGAACGCCCACGTTCATATCTTTATTATGAGCACTTTTTTGTGCCAAATTATATCAAAACGAGTTTCCTAAGTTAAACGAACTAAGTAGAGCTGTTAGCCTTATATAACAGAACATGAGCAAGGAAACACGGATTATTTTTACTTACCAAAGAAGTAAGATGAAGCAATACAATATTCCCTATGGCAGACAGCACATTACCAAAGAGGATGAAGCTGCTGTCTTAGAAGCACTCCACCATCCCTATCTGACACAAGGGCCGCAGGTCAAAGCATTTGAAGAGGCATTTGCTGCTTATACAGGAGCCAAATATGCTGTAGCCGTATCTAATGGTACTGCTGCGCTGCATTTGTGCACGTTGGCCTTGGGCGTAGATGAACAATCCAATGTCATTACCAGCCCTATTACCTTTGCCGCCTCTGCCAATTGCGTTCGCTATTGTGGTGGAAAAGTAACTTTTGTAGATATTGATCCCAATACGGCTGTGATAGATCTTGTGGCGGTGCGTCAGTTGTTAGAATCTAGCCCTAAGGGGAGTTATCAAGGCATTATTCCTGTTGATTTTGCAGGGTTGCCCGTCAATTTGGAGGAAGTGCGCCAATTGGCAGATGAATATGGACTTTGGATTATCGAAGATGCTTGTCATGCTCCTGGTGGCTTTTTTACAGATAGCAAAGGACAACAACAGTCGTGTGGCAATGGTCAATTTGCAGACTTGGCTATTTTTTCGTTTCACCCTGTCAAGCATATTGCTTGTGGTGAGGGAGGTATGATAACGACTAATGATGAAGCTTTGTATAATAAGCTGATGATCTTGCGCACGCATGGCATTACTAAGCAACCTGATTTATTGCACGAAAATCATGGTGGTTGGTATTATGAAATGCAGCAATTGGGGTACAATTATCGCATTCCTGATTTGCTCTGTGCCTTGGGGCTTTCTCAACTAAAACGGGCAGAAGAAGGGATACAAAGACGTAGAGCTATTGCCAAGCGTTATGATGAAGCATTAGAAGCAGCAGGGGTGAAACATTTGGAACATCCTAATGATGGTGGACACGCTTACCATTTGTACATCATTGAGGTAGCAGATAGAAAAGCCTTGTATGAGCATTTGAGATCGGTGGGAATTTATGCTCAAATTCATTATATACCTGTACACACCTTGCCTTATTATCGTTCTTTGGAGAAAACAGCAGTCGTTTTGCCCCAAGCCGAAGCCTATTATAATTCTTGTATTAGCCTGCCCATGTATCCCACATTGACCGATGAAGAACAAGATTTTGTAATTGCTCAAGTACTCCAACAGTTTCACCAATGAAAAAAATAGGAATTATATCACAAGCCAGAATGACGAGTACCCGTCTTCCTGGCAAAGTATTAAAAGAAACGAATGGTTTGCCACTACTAAAGTATCACGTAGATCGTTTGAAGGAGAGTGGTTACCCTTTGTACATTGCCACTACGATCAATCAAACAGACGATCCTATTGTTGCATTTTGTGAGCAAGAGAATATTGCTTTTTATCGAGGATCAGAAGCACATGTATTGAGTAGATATTATGAATGTGCCAAAGAGCATGGTTTGGATATTATTGTAAGAGTTACCTCTGATTGCCCCTTAATAGATGGTGTTCAAGTTCGTAAAGGGGTAGAGCGTTATCTGGCTGAAGAGGATGAAAATTTATACTTATCGAATGGTATGAGTAGTACTTTTCCAAGAGGTTTTGATTTTGAAGTGTTTAGTTTTCACTTGTTAGAGGAGGCTTTTGAGAACGCTTCCTTGCCAGCAGAGATAGAGCATGTAACCCCCTATTTATATTTAAATAAAGACTCTAAGGTCAAAAAAATAGGGTATCTTTATCATCAAAATAAGAGCAATTATAGAGTAACAGTAGATACATCTGAAGACTTTGAATTAATCCGACGTTTAATTGTGGAGCATCAGGCACATCTCTTGAGTGTAGATGGCATTGTTGATGTTTTGGATAGTCAAGAAGAGCTAGTTGCTATTAATGCACATATTGAACAAAAAAAATTAGGAAAATAAAGGTACTTGTGTAGTGACTTGAATCAGTTAGTATGATAATATTAAATAAGTATGGTTTTTATGAGTTAGAACAAAAACCATCAGAAGAGGATTTAAAAAAATATTATGAAGAAAAATATTACCAAGATGGTAGTATTGCTACATACAGGCATGAATATCCCAAGGAAGAAAAAGAATACTTTAACAATAAGATAGCACAAAAGTATCAGTTTTTATTGGATCAAAAGATCCTAGAGCAAGAAACACCTTACCGTTTGTTGGATGTTGGCTGTGGCGAAGGGTTTACTTTAAATTTTTTTTATGAGAAGGGATGGGATGTTGTTGGTTTGGATTACAGCAACGATGGTTGTAAACGGTTTCATCCTCAATGTTTAGACCATTTCATTGAAGGAGATATTTATCAAGAATTGCAACAACTCATCAAGTCTAAGGAAGTATATGACCTAATTTGGTTGGATAATGTTTTGGAACATGTGCTGGATCCCTTGTTTTTGCTCCAGCAATTGCAAAGTATTGTATCGGCACAGGGGGTATTAATTATAGAAGTTCCTAATGATTTTTCGGTTGTTCAACAACACCTTTATAACAAAGGCACCTTAAAAGAACAGAATTGGATTGCAATACCTGATCATATTTCTTATTTCAATCGGGAAGGGCTTCGGAATATTTGTACCACTGCTGGTTGGGAGAATATGGAAATAATTGGTGACTTTCCAATTGATTGGTTTCTATTTAATGAGCATTCCAATTATTATCAGAATAAAAGTACAGGAAAGGCAGCCCATCAAGCACGAGTTGAACTCGAAAATATATTGCATCAAACCTCGCCTCAAAAAACATTGCAATTATACAAAGCATTGGCTGATTTGGGCATGGGAAGACAATTAATAGGCTTTTTTAAAAAAGGGTAGCTGATGAACCAATACAACTGTTTGAGTAAACAAGAATTTTACAAAAGAACCTATAAAATAGTCCCGCTTCGTTATGAGGATGTTTTTTTGATAAAAAAATGGCGCAACGAACAGGTAGATATATTACGACAAAAGAAATTGTTGACCGATGAAGACCAACAACGATATTATGAGCAAGTGATTAATCCATTGTTTGAGCAAGAACAACCTACCCAATTGTTGTTCAGTTATCTGAAGCAAGATCAGTTAATTGGTTATGGAGGGTTGGTTTATGTAAATTGGATGGATAAACGTGCGGAGGTTTCATTTTTATTGAATACAACTCTAACCAAAAATCAACAAACTTATCAACAACTCCATTTAGAATATTTAGAGTTAATTAAGCAATTGACATTTGAAGAGTTGGGGTTTAATAGAATTTTTACAGAAACATTTGACATTCGTCCTGAACACATTGCTAATTTAGAAGCGGCTGGTTTTGTAGAAGAGGGGCGCATGAAAGAGCACATATGGATTAACAATACTTTTGTAGATTCTATTTTGCATGGCTATCTAAAAAAATATTATGATAATGCTGAAAGGTAAACGCGTTTTTATTAGTGGGGGGAATGGAGTGATTGGAAAAGAATTGGTACAACAATTATATGAGGCGGGAGCTGTTCTTTTTGTTGGAGATCTAAAGCCTCGGCCTTTATTCTGGGCTCCATCGATCCAGTATCGTCAAGGAGATTTAAACTACATCACAAAAGAAGAATTGGATGATTTTGCTCCAGAATATTTTTTTCATTTAGCTGCTACATTTGAGCGTTCTGTAGAAACGTATGATTTTTGGTACGAGAATCATAAACATAATTCTACGCTTGGAACGCATCTTATGACACTACTCAAGGATAGTCCATCCTTAAAGAAAGTAATCAACTGTTCTAGCTATCTTATTTATGATCCTAAATTATACTACTTTGATCAGCCTGTAGAGCAAGCGTACGCTTTGCGAGAAGATGATCCTATTTATCCGCGCAATTTAACAGGAGTCGCTAAACTTCAGCATGAGATTGAACTCCGATTCTTGAATAGCTTTAAGCATGAACAATATCAATCTGTATCTGCTAGAATTTATAGAAGTTATGGAAAAAATTCTAGAGATATTGTGTCGAGATGGATTCGTATGTTGCTAAAAGGCGAGACACTAACGGTCTATAAAAAAGAAGGACTTTTTGATTATATATATGCTGGTGATGTTGCAGAAGGCTTGATGAGATTAGCGGCGAATGATAAGGCCGAAGGGATTTATAATTTAGCAACAGGAAAGGCGCAGCGGGTCAGCGAAATACTAGAGGTGTTAGGTACGCATTTTCCCAACATGAAAACAATAGAAAAAGACATAGATATTCCATTTGAAGGTTCTGAAGCTAATATGGAAAAATATGAACGTCTTATAGGATGGAAACCTTCAAAGACCTTGGCAGATGCTATTCCATTAATGATTGCTCACGAAAAAGAATTTGGTTACCAAGATGAAGCAATTACCCAAGCTGCAAATATTCTAATTACTTCCTTGTCTAAGAAGATTCCATTGGTAAAAGCCGTACAGCAAGCTGCACAAAAATTTGGAACACACGTTAAAGTCTATGGTGGAGATATTGACGAAAATTGTATGGGACGACATTTTGTAGAGCAATTTTGGAAAATGCCTAGAATTAATGCACTTACCAACGAGCTCTTGTTAGACTATTGCAAGGCCAATCATATTACGGTTATTATACCCACTAGAGATGGAGAACTAGCTTTCTGGGCTTCCAAAAAAGAATTTTTAGCAAAAGAAGGTATTCATGTAATGATTTCAGACAAAGAGGCTGTCGATCATTGTTTAGATAAGTTGTTGTTTTACAACAAACTAGAAAAGAAAGGATTTCCTATTATTCCTACTAGTGCTAATATTGATAATATAGAAGCAGAAGAGTATGTTGTGAAAGAACAGTTTGGTGCTGGTGCAAAAAGTATTGGACTAAAATTGAGTAGAGAAGCGGCCTTAGAACATGCTCAAAAATTGCAACACCCCATTTTTCAACCCTATATAGAGGGACAAGAAATTAGCATTGATGTGTATGTAACGCATACCAAAAAGAGCAAAGGTTGTATTCTGAGAACTAGAGATATTGTGGTAGGAGGAGAGTCTCAAGTTACCACAACTTTTGAAGATGAAAAATTAGCCCAGATTTGTCAAGAGTTAGTTGAAACGATAGGTCTGGTAGGCCATGCAGTCTTGCAAGTGTTCAAGACAATAGAGGGAAGTTATCATATCATTGAAGTTAATTGCCGTTTTGGGGGGGCATCTACCTTGAGTTTACAAGCAGGGCTAGATTCTTTTTATTGGTTTTTGTTGGAAATAAATGGGCAAAATATGGAGGCATATCCTATGCTCAAACCCAAACACACGATTCAACAGGTGCGCTACCCCAATGACCAATACATCCGATTATGATTTTAGTGTTTGATATGGACGATACACTTTATGATGAAATAACGTTTGTCAAAAGTGGATTTAGAGCGGTAGCCCAATACATGGAAACAACTTTTGGTGCTTCCTATGAGGCTTGCTATCAATTGATGTTACAAGAATTAGAAGAACAAGGTAGAGGGCGTATTTTTAATCGCCTGCTGGAGAGTTATGGCAAATTAACCCAACAACAACTTAAGAAATGTATTACGATTTATCGTTTGCATACGCCTCAAATTCAACTCAATGATGATACTCTTCGTTGTTTTGAACGGTTCCGAAATTATCCTTTGTATGTAGTTACTGATGGACATAAATTGGTGCAGGATCAAAAGGTAAAAGCACTGGGATTGTACAACTTAGTAAAAAAAGTGTTTATCACTTATCGCTATGGATTAAAGCACTCCAAGCCATCGCCCTATTGTTTTCTGAAAATTGCTGCTTTAGAAAAAGTGGAACCAAGTAGAATTGTTTACATAGGAGACAATCCCAAAAAAGATTTCATTGGTATAAAACCACTAGGGTTCAAAACGATAAGAATAAGAACAGGAGGTTTTAAGAATCTGGAAGTGGATACAGCTTATCAAGCACATTTGAACATTAATTCCTTGGATGAATTGACACCAACACTATTAAGTGAATTAGAGAAAATTAAATAATTATGAAAGTGATCAAAGTAGGGACACGTTTAATTGGGGAAGGACACAAGCCGTTTGTTATTGCAGAAATGTCTGGCAATCACAATCAATCTCTAGAAAGAGCCTTACAAATTGTGGATGCGGCAGCGGAAGCAGGTGCAGATGCCATTAAATTACAAACCTATACTGCGGATACGATGACCCTAAAAGGGGTACTAGAAATTGAAGAAGAATCTCTTTGGAAAGGGTATGAACTGCACGATTTATATCAAATGGCTCATACGCCTTGGGAATGGCATCAACCTATTTTTGAACGGGCCAAATCATTGGGAATTATGGCCTTTAGTTCTCCATTTGATGCTACTGCTGTTGATTTTTTAGAGACCTTAGATGTGCCTATATATAAGATTGCTTCTTTTGAGAATACAGATCACCCACTCCTCAAAAAAGTAGCACAAACAGGTAAGCCTGTTATCATGTCTACAGGAGTAGCTACATTGGCCGATATAGATGAAGCTGTGCGGGTATTGAGGGAGAATGGTTGCCAAGAACTGATTTTGCTGAAATGTACGAGTACCTATCCTGCATCACCAGAGACCACCAACCTAGCTACTATTCCTCATCTAAAATCTATGTTTGATTGTATTGTTGGCTTGTCCGATCATACCATGGGTGTTGGTGCCTCGGTTGCCTCCGTTGTATTGGGGGCAAGCGTTATTGAAAAGCATTTTACCTTAAGCCGAGCTGATGGGGGCGTAGATAGTGCCTTTTCATTAGAACCCGCCGAACTAAAAGCCTTGGTTGTAGAATCTGAAAGAGCACAATTGGCCTTGGGTAAAGTGCAATATGGTATTCAAAAAGCAGAAAAAGATAGCCGAAAATATAAACGCTCGATTTATATAGCTAAAGATATTAAGCAGGGAGGAACAATTTCTATGGATAATATCAAGATAATTCGCCCAGGTTTTGGATTAGAACCCAAGTACTTGGATTTGGTGCTCAATAGAGCCGTAGGACAAGACCTAAAAGCAGGGACTCCCCTGACTTGGGATTTGTTGTTGAAGTAATTAAAACCACCGTACAAGGGTTCTAACAATTATTCAGAACCCTTGTATTGCTTCAGCTAAACTACCCGCATAAAATTAGATACCGCCTGCGCCGCTACCTTGCCTTCTGCATTCTGAATCACACAAGTAACATTGGCAGTGCGACTCCCAATACGTTGTACCGTAGGAATCCCGATCAAGGTTTCACCAACCCGAGTGGCTCGCAAGAAGTCAACATTCATAGTCATAGACACATAGGCTGCCTCTTCGGCACTCTTTAGGAAAATTTGGAAGCCCAATACTTCATCTATAATAGCAGCCATGGCTCCACCATGCAAAGCACCCATTGGATTGAGCATTTCTTCTCGTACAGTAAACGCAAGTTGTATGTCTCCTTCGTCGCTAATATCAACAAGAGAAGGATTTAGCCATTGCCCAAAACCCTTCATATGTGCTGCTAATGGCTGTCCAACAGCCCCTTTAAGTTGTTCGATGTATGTTGTTTTCATAATACTATTATACCATTGGTAAATCTAATGCTTTGCTAATTTGCTCGGTATGTGCTGCGTTTTTGGGGCGTTTGAATAGTTTAATAATCGTACCTTCCTCATCAATGACAAAGGTGGTTCTCAATACACCTGTTACGATTTTGCCATACATGTTTTTCTCGCCCCAAGTTCCATAGGCTCCCATGACCTCTTTTTCAGTATCGGCCAATAAAGGAAAAGGCAAGTCATGTTTTTCAATAAACTTTTGATGAGAAGCGGCACTATCTGGACTTACACCTACTACAGCATAACCTTGGTTGAGCCAATATTCATAATTATCTCTCAAATTGCAGGCTTCCTTGGTACAGGCCGATGTATTGTCCTTGGGATAGAAATACAAAATCAATCGTTTGCCCTCAAAATCGGATAATTTAACGGCATTCCCATCCTGGTCTTTCCCTTCAAATGCTGGGGCTTTGTCACCCACTTGTAGTGTAATGGCCATGTTTTGTTTTTTTATGATTGTAAAAGATTTGCTTTTATTAATGCTTGTCGAGCTGCGTCTTGAAATTTTTGGTAAGAGGATAGGCGTTGGAGTTTATCTAGAGGTAGTTCATTACCCAATGGGGTATAAAGGTTTTCAATATTAATAACCTTTTGTCTTTTTTTAGGCATGGTGCGCTGTACAGCTCTAATAATTTTATTTAAATCCTCCTTTGGTCGTCCTATTTTCTCCACATCACTTTTTAGTGGAAACGGCATTTTAGTCGTTTGCAACTTTTTTAGCAGTGTAGCTTCATCAACTAGCATCCAAGCTTCTATTGTTCTTATAGGAATGACTGGAATTATAGTAGTATCATTAGTATCCAATTGTTGGGCTTTGGGAGCATATTTATAATCATAAGCCTCTTCATAACTATTGACATCCCCATCTACATGGATACAAACAACACTGAACCCCTCTACAGATTCCGCTTGTGAGGCTATATCTTTTGTGCTTTTACCAAAGTAAATAGGTTCTGATACACGAATTTCAAATGCTGCATCTACTACCAAATTCTGGAAGGTTCTTTGAATAATAGGAAATAAGAAACGTTGGTCGGTAGATCCCTCGCCAAAATAAGCAATAGTAATTGTTGTAGGCATAAGTCTAATATTCTAGGTCTTTACTGTTCAAATAATCGACGACCTGCTTGGCATAAATCGTTTTTTTATCAACATCCATCGTCAAATTAATAGCCTCTTTATGAATAGGATAAAGACAGCTAACTTTCATAGGATGTTCTCTTTCGGGATGAATAGAAGTGACCATTTCTGAATAAAATAACCCCACATTTTTTTCTAGTTCTAATGCTTTTGATAATAAAACAGGCGAATGGGTATTGAGAATCACTTGTCTCAATGGCTCACCAGCTTCTGGCTCTTGCGAAAAGTCAGTACTTAATTCTTGCAGCAATTCCAGAATCGCCTTTATGCGAAATGGATGTACTCCATTTTCAGGTTCTTCCATACACAAAGTGCCACTATGTTTATCATCAAATTGAAGAACGACCAGTGCTAACATCCTTAACGTGCCCTCTGATAAAACACGAGCATTCAACCAGTTGCCATCATTGCTTTGTAACATGATGTAATAAATTCCTCCAATCTCATCTTTTTTTACTTCAACTTGTTTGTACGCAGGCAATAAATTACTCAGTGTGCTAGAAATATAGCCTAAGTATTTTGGATTATTTTCAATGATTCCTTGCAAAGTACTAGCTAAATTAGAACCATCATCTTTGTAAGTTTTCATTTCCCATACTTCGCTCGGTTGACGCAACTTCTTAGGGTCTAAATCTAGAAACTTTAGTGTTTGTATACATGTCGCAAACATCACAGGAAGTAGTTCAAGTTGAAGTGTAGGAATACCTGTATCTTGGTCAGTAGTATAATTTCCTCCTCTGTTAATTATAAGTTCCTCTTGTGTTTTTTCGCCACTTAGATGTGTTATCTTTGTATAAAGATTGCTTAACCATTCTGTTTTATACGTACTAGGAATGTTCTCATTAATCCATGTGTCCGTATCAGAATTAATTGTAAAAATATCTTCTTGAGTAACTACCAATCTATCTAATTTCTCAATAGTAACTTTTGCAATGGCAAAGCTGTATCTTATTCTAAACTGATTTTTCTTTTCATTACCATAATGATTCACATAAAACACATCCACCTCAAACTTCATCTCCTGAGCAGAAGTACCATCAGGATATTTAGTGAATAACTCTGATGCAGTGCCTCGTTGCATCGAAAAAGCTTTTGCAATGCTCTCTTTCGACAAATCGCGCAACAACTTCAAGGCATCCAGCAAATTGCTCTTGCCACTGCCATTGGCCCCCACAATCACATTAAAAGGCTTCAGCTCCACCTCAAAATCGCTAAAAGACTTAAAGCCATCTATTTTTATTCTAGTAATCATAATGTACTATTAAACGATCCAATCAAAATACACAGCTACTCACTCACAGGAGCCAAACGCACCACCAAGCCCTCTAGTTCATTCTGTAGATGAATTTGACAACCCAGACGGCTATTATCCTCCACAAAAAAAGCTTGATCCAACATATCCTCTTCATCATCCGAAGGATCTTTCAGTTCGTGATCGCTCTCCACATACATATGGCAACTGGCACACAAGGCCATCCCTCCACAAGTGCCCTCTACAGGCAATTCGGCTGCCTTGCAAAACTCCATCATATTCATATTCATATCGGTAGGTGCTTCCAATTGATGGCTTTCTCCCTGACGGTCAATGACCGTGATGTTAATCATGTTTTCCATTGTAAAAAATATAAGTTGAGTAGGAGGATAATAGTGTCCTTATGAAGTACTATTATCACAATGAACAACACACAAAGTGTTGGATTGTTTTTAGAGCGAATGCAAGGCTTGGTGCAGCACAATTCCAAAAGTAACGGCTACATTTAGGCAAGGGGTATGCCCCACAGCAGGAATATAAACGCTATGGTCGATCAGGGGCAAAATAGCTTCGGGCAGCCCTGCTTTTTCACTACCAAAAAGCAATAAGTCATTGGCCTCAAAGGCAAAATCTTGAAGGTTTTGAGCCGTGGTATCAACCAACGTGGCTACTTTTCTGCCTTCATAGTGCTGTAAGAAGTGCTCCAAATCTTCTATTTTTTCGATCTCAATATGATCAATGGCACCTGCTGTCCATACCTTGGCCATGTGTGCCATATCTGCCCTTGCTTTTTTGCTGTGGGTAGGAGGCAGCATCAATGAATTGGCATCATAAATATAGACCTTGTCCAAGCCATAAAATTCCGCACTTCTAATCATAGAAGAAAGATTGGGGCGATATTCTGGGGCAACCAATAGTACATTCATACACTAAAAATTTTGCCCAAAAGTACATAAAATACCTTAGAATATGTTGTAGGAATACAAGAGTCCTATTTATATCCTATAAGCATCGACATACATTTCTGGCTCAGGTACACAAGCTCCATTGGTACAGTAGTCTATATCAAAATCCAAATGAAGATAATTACCATCAGCAGAGAGTGTCCCTATACCCGAAAATTCATAGGTATTATAAGGATCGGGATGACAAACATGGAGCGGAAACTCAATAGCACCTGACTGAAAAACATCTCCTTCTAAGCTACAAGGGGTGCCATAAAATCCGTGAGGGCCAAGTGGTATTAAGCTCAGACGGTGGGCAGCTGTTTCAATGACTTCAAAATCATATTCTACCACTTCATAAAAGCCCGAAGCAGGATTGTAATAGGTTTCTTCGGCATGATAAACGCCCAAAAAAGGGTAGCAATTATCAATGGGAGCATCTACGTGTACATGGCAACTAAACAATAAAAAAAGCAGTGGCCAAGCAGCGAGATGTAGTCCAAGAGAGGTGTATTTTTTAATGTTCATAATAATAGATATTTTTAGGTAAGTCAGCAACCAACTGCAAAAAATAAAGTTACTAAGCATGGAAGGCACTGATAAAGTGTATCTTTCTAATAAAATCATTAAAGAAGTGTGCCAATATTCGGTTTTAGAAAAAGAGCATTCTGTTAAAAGCTTGTTTGCAGCTGTTATCCATTGTTATGAAAAAAAAGCATTCTAATCCCAAAAGTGCCCTGCACATTTCCAAAGGAACAACGCCCCCACCTGCGATCAACAAGCAGTTCAAACGCAAAAAAAGACCCCAAAGAAGTATCGAGGAGTGGACAGATGCCTTATTAAAAGGGGATAGAGTGGCACTTAGTCAGGCTATTACGCTAGTAGAAAGTAGACAAGCCAAACACCAAGCACTGGCGCAAGAACTAATTGAACGATGCCTGCCCCATAGTGGCAAGTCCTTGAGAATTGGACTAACAGGAACGCCAGGCGTGGGCAAGAGCAGCTTTATTGATAGTTTTGGACAATTATTGGTTGCCGAGCAGCGGCAAGTAGCTGTACTGGCCATTGACCCTAGTAGTCAGGTGACCAAAGGAAGTATTTTGGGAGACAAGACCCGAATGGAAACTTTGTCTAATCATCCCAATGTATTTGTACGACCTTCGGCTGCGGGCAGCTCCTTAGGAGGCGTGGCTCAAAAAACTAGAGAAAGCATTATTTTGTGTGAAGCAGCTGGATTTGATACTATTTTGGTCGAAACGGTAGGAGTAGGGCAATCAGAGACAGCCGTACATTCTATGGTAGATTTTTTTTTGTTGCTGTTGTTGCCCAATGCAGGAGATGAATTGCAGGGAATAAAACGAGGAGTAATGGAAATGGCCGATCTCATTGCCATCAATAAGGCTGATGGAGATGCCTTGCCTGCGGCCAAGCTCGCCAAACGACAATGCAGAAATGGCCTACATTTGTTTCCGCCCAAATCGAGTGGCTGGATTGCTACCGCCGAGCTGTGCTCTGCCCTCGAAAAAACAGGTTTGGACACCATTTGGGAGCATATTCTAAGCTATCAACGACACAGCACCATCAATGGCTATTGGGAGAAAAATCGCCAAGCACAAGCGGCCTATTGGCTCGAAGAGAGCTTGGGCAGGCAACTACAACAATTGTTTTATAGCCATGCAGCCATAAAAAGCCAATACGAACAGCTCCAACAGCAAGTACTCGCGTCTAGCATCTCCCCTTTTCAGGCCAGTCGTATATTGATTGATGCCTTCAAAAAAGCATTATAAGCTACCTTGTACACCGTTGAATTTTTAAACAATAAAATCCCTACTGTGCTCCATTGGCCAGTAGGGATTTGACTTATGATGATAATAGGCAACTATTTCTTGGCAGATAAATCATTTTTTTCTGGAACGGCTATTTTGGATGGACGACCCTTGAACGTATCCATAGTATTGTGTACACCAAAGATTTTGCCTGCTACAAAATCAAACACACGTGTCGGTAAAATTCCTTTTAATAATGGAACAGATTTTACCATAAAAGGCTCTTGTAACATCACTTCATTTTTGCGTACGCCTTCCATGATTTTATCTACTATAAAATCAGGGGTTAGGATAGGGGTAAGTCTAGGAGCTTTTACGCCGTCAAACATACCTGTACTGATATAACCAGGCAATACTGTGGTTACTTTTACCCCTGTATTATCACGCTCCATCTCTAAACGCACAGAATCAGACCAACCAATGACGGCCCATTTACTAGCCGCATAAACAGACATATTGGGGTTGGAAATTAACCCAGAAGCAGAAGCAATGTTAATCATATGCCCTTCACATTGGTCTACCATACCGGGCAAAAATTCCTTGGCAATGTGCATGAGTGCAGAAGTATTGATCGCAATCGTTTTGGAAATGTCGCGATGGGTATGCTCTACAAAAGGCTTTCCTACAACAATTCCTGCATTATTAAACAAAATATCAATAGTAGTGTAGGTATCTTTTACGCGTTTTGCAGCTTGTTGTATGTCCTCTAAATTAGACACATCCACTACATCCACATCTACACTGTAGCCTAAATTGGCAAAATGAGACTTGGTTTTAAGTAAGGTCACTTCATTGATGTCCCAAAGAATAACTTTGTAAGCTTTGGCTTCCAAACAACGTTTGGCAATTAATTTTCCGATTCCTGATGCGCCTCCTGTGATAAGGACACATCTATCTTTTATTTTTGTCATGATAACTAGATTTAATACTTCGCGATTAGGCTGCTTTGCTTGTCAACAATCAAAAGTGCATTATATCTAATTGATTACCAATTTATTTTAGTTTTTTGCTGTTTTAGGTTTTTGATAATCAATTACATACAGTTTTATCACGAAGTAGTATAGATTGATAGTAATAGAAGAATTCCTTCTAATTCATTGAATGAGGAATTACAATAGGAAAAATACAGTCTAATACTTTATTGATGATTCATCAACTACCTTTTCTCCAATACAACAATATAACAAAGTTGTTTAAAAGTCAAGGTGTTTAGTCTATTAATTAAATGCTAAACTTGGTACTGTGTGTTTAAAATGACCTCTAATTTGGTGTATATGAAGTGTAGGTTGTAATGATATAATTATTATACAAAAATACGTTGATTTTTTTTTGCGAAAGGTTTCAGCAAAATGTTGTATCTTTATAAAGCTATAACATAAGAAACTTTTTAGAGCTTAACAACACAATCATTTTGTCTGAAAAAATACAAATCATATTATCCAATACAGAAGATAAGAAGGTTTCCTTGTCTGCAATGACTGCTGATGAATTTACTTCATTTATGTTGGTTGCAAATGCTCTAAAGCAAATGGTTAGCTCCTTGGTCAATCAAGATGATTTGAAAATTTCTATGTTTGAGGGTTCTGCTGGAATTGCTGTAGCTATGCCTGATGATAACAAGGCTGTTATTGGTGAGGAAATAGATTTGGCGATAGAAGGAGCAAGTGATAATGAAGATGTAACCGAGCCTCTTCGAGTTATTCAAAAAGAATTCAAGAAAAATGAATTTGGGTTTAAATTTTCTCACGAAAAGGAAGGCCAAGCCCCTGTATTTCTACATGACAGGATTATTCAAGCCAAACAAATAAGAAGACGAAGGAACAAGAAGCAAGCAACACATCAATTAGAATACATAAAAGGAAGACTACAAGCTAATGGAGGCAAAAGTCCCAATTATCACCTTGATTTTACAGGATCTGAAAAAGTCACAATAGATTGTACAGAGTCGGAGGCAAAAAGCATTAATCAATTTTTATACGAAAATATAGCGGTAATAGCATTGGTTGAAATGACTAAAAATAGTACAAAAAAACCTTCATACTCTCACAAAGTAGTTGTAGAGGAAACTATTGCAAACAGAATAGCTACTGCCTTATCAGGGTTCTTTGAAACGTATTTTAGTATAGAAGATGATTTGGTTCAGCAATTAACTTGGATGTATGACTTTACAGATGAGGAATTTGAAAAAGATAAAGAAGATGCATTTGACATTTTAAGAATTCTTTTGCTTGCTTTTAATGATAAAAAATTCCATCAAAGTGAATTAAAAACCTTGTTAGTTATATCCAAACCATTCAAAGAGCATAAAAAAATTGATTCAGCGAGAGCCTCTCTTTTAGAAACATGGAAAAAGAAGAAAGATCTATGATAGAGCAGGTGGAAGTATTCTATACAGAAGAGCAATTAAGGCCAAAGCAAGATTTTGTTGCTATAGGAAATGATGAAGATTTTGATCACGCTGCCTTTATTGTTAAGTATAATGATAAAGAATATGAATTTGATTTTTACAATGAAGATCAAGGGATTGTTTGGATGACTTTAGAGAATAAATTCTATTATCTACCATTAGAGCGCATTGCCCCTTTAGATGTTCCAGCATTTATTGCTCGTTGCCGCCACATTCGCAAACATGCCAAACCCCAATTTGGGTACTTTTATTCAGGGGAAAGCTATACTATAGATGGAATACATACCAGTAAAACAAACACAGGAGAGCGAATGACTTGTGTAGGGTTTTGTTTGAATGTACTAAAGGGATTTCTCGAAGAAGATTACTTAGAATATTCAGATTGGGATGCCTCTAGTCATTATGACCCTAGTTACTTGAAAGAATTTTGTGCAAAACATGGCTTTAAGGAAGAAGACATATCAGACTCACATAGGAGAATTACGCCATTAGAATGTTTAACTTCTTGTTGTTTTAACACTTTTCCTATCCGAAAAAAAAAGATCGACTCAAAAAAAGATCTTGTTAAAGAAGCAGTTGAAAGTCTCAAATGACAAACTCAATTGAAAAGGTTATTGAAATTATAAAAATAGTCCTTTCACCATAAAAAAAGCTCCTTGACTCACCAATGGAATCAAGGAACACAGTGCTGACGGGGGAAATCTGTAGCAAGATCTTTAATCCACAATCATAGTAGCATGATCCAACTCCTGTTGGACAATGCCCTTTGGCAATTCTCTATATTCATACTGTTGGTTGCGTAATTGAGGCTCAAAACCAGCGTCTTTGATGGCTTTTTGAATACCATCTGCTGTAAAACGGAAGGCTGCACCAGCCGCAGATACCACATTTTCTTCGATCATAATAGAGCCAAAATCATTGGCACCTGCATGTAGACAAGCTTGTGCAACTTGCTTGCCAACGGTAAGCCAAGAAGCTTGAATATTGACCACGTTGGGCAACATAATACGACTCATTGCAATCATACGGATATATTCATCGCCTGTATACGTACTACGTTTGTTGATAAGACGTTTGAGAATGGTGTCCTCATCCATAAATGGCCAAGGAATAAACGCTAGAAACCCTTTGGCATGCGCTGGTTTTTTGTCTTGCACTTCGCGCAATCCAACCAAATGCTCCATACGCTCATAATTGGTTTCAATATGCCCAAACATCATGGTTGCACTGGTGGTAATATTCAATTGGTGGGCAGCTTCCATGACCTCCAACCATTCTTTTCCAGTACATTTTCCTCTTGATATTCGGCGACGAACGCGATCATTTAGAATTTCAGCTCCAGCCCCAGGCAAGGAGTCTAGGCCAGCTTGGTGCAAGGCACTCAATACTTCGGTATGGCTTGCCCCTTCTAGTTTGGCAATGTGTGCAATTTCTGGTGGCCCTAGTGCATGAAGCTTTAGGGTTGGATACAATGCTTTTAATTCCTTAAAGAGATTGCAATAAAAATCTAAGCCCAAGTCGGGGTGGTGTCCACCTTGCAACAAAAGTTGTTCGCCTCCCAATCGGAATAATTCATCAATTTTTTCCTTGTACTCGGGGATGCTAGTTACATAAGCTTCCTTGTGTTTGGGGCGACGATAGAAGTTGCAAAATTTGCAGTTGGCAATGCACACATTAGTAGTGTTAGAATTGCGATCAATAATCCAGGTTACTTTGTTGTGAGGAACATGGTGCAATTTTATTTTATTACCAACATACATCAATTCAGCAGTACTGGCATTCTCAAATAAAAACACGCCTTCTTCAGCCGTCAAGTAATCTAAGTCTAAAGCGCGTAGTAGCAGATCATTTACTTGCATTTGGTTCTTTTTATATGAATTCGTGAAGACACTCACGAAGGTTTATTTTGTACTAAAATTACTATGAAGTTGTTTAAAAATGGAATAGCGTTGATAATGAGTGATAATTTGATTCTAATCAAGGCACTCGCAAAGCGATCTGCGTGGGTTGTACCTAAAAGGTACAAAAGCCCTAGCGTATTTAGTTCATAGCAGCGCTATGGAGTCAATTTTTAACGATGAGTAGGAAAAAATTAGCTTTCATTAGCGACATTAGGCTATTCTTAAACAACTTCTATACTAACAACAATCAAAAGAAAAGCGTTTAGTAAACTTTCATTTTTTTCTGAATCTTTTGAACAAAGGTATCTATTTTCGGATAAATTCGGTGCAAGAATAGTTATTTTTGTAGTTTTGTCAATCGTACCATTTCAGGGATAAAACAACCAATTATGCAGCAGTATACCGCCAAGACATTTTTAGGCTTAGAAGGCGTTTTAGAAGAAGAATTAAAAGAGTTAGGCGCCAGCAATGTCAAACGACTATCCAGAGCTGTAGCTTTTGAGGGGGAAATAGATTTGCTGTATCGAGCCAATTTTCAATTGAGAACAGCACTGCGTATTCTACACCCCTTGGAGCGTTCGCAAGTAACCAACCAAAATCAATTATATAATTTTGCCCATCGGCTCAATTGGTTGCGTTGGTTTACGCCCGATCAAAGTTTTGCCGTACAAGCCAAGGTAATTAAAGCCCCCAACTTTAATAACAGCACCTTTGTTGCACTCAAAGTAAAAGATGCCATTGTAGACCAATTTCGTCGTCTAAGAGGTGTGCGCCCTTCGGTAGATAAGCAAAATCCAGATATTCTGATCGATGTTTATTTATACCAAGATCAATGTACCATTTCAATTGATAGTTCGGGGATGTCATTGCATCGACGTGGGTATAGAGACAAAGGACACCGAGCCCCTTTAAATGAAGTACTGGCAGCAGGCATGATTTTATTATCGGGCTGGGATCGAACCACGCCTTTTATAGATCCTTTTTGCGGAACAGGCACCTTGGTTACAGAGGCAGCGTTGTATGCCAAAAACATAGCCCCCAATATTAAGCGGGAGGAATATGGGTTTAAGCAATGGAAAAATTTTGACCAAAAACTCTGGGACAAAGTTTGGCTGGCATCTAGGGCAGAAGAACAGCGTTTTGATGGAACCATTATAGGGGCAGATATTTCCAAAAAAATTATTGGCTTTACCAAGGAGCAAGTAGCTGCGGCAGGAGTTGGAACCGCTGTACAACTCCATGCAGCCCCTTTCCAAACGTTTGATTTCCCTCTCCAACCAGGGACTATGATTAGTAATCCGCCCTATGGAGAACGGATGCAGCATGAGGATGTGGAAGAATTGTACGGACGAATTGGCGATCGCCTCAAAGCAGATGCTCCTGGTTATCAAGCTTGGTTGATTAGTTCTATCAAAAACTTCAATCGTTTTATTGGATTGCGCCCTTCCAAGAAAATTTCTCTGTACAATGGAGGCTTAGAATGCCAATATATGCGGTTTGATTTGTATCGAGGAACCAAAAGAACAACAAAAGAAGCTTAAGTTTAGAACCACCCATAAAAACAGAAAGAAATTTGCATTTTTTATGTGATTTAAAATATTGATTACTAATTATTTAAGAATAAGGTAAGGATAAAAAATTGCTAGGTGTCGTCTAGACGACAACCATAATAAAAAGCTTCATCTATATTTGTAATAACAACAGAAGCAAGCAATACTTCTACTGCATTGATAGTACAGAAGTTTTATATAGCAACGATTAAGACAAGGGTTTGAGTCTTATTAGATTTGGAAATAGTGGCCTTGGCTGCTATTCCATGTGTGTCCTTGCCTTTCGGGTTGACGGGGGTCTGACTCGAAAGGCTTTTTTTGAAAAACAGTATTCGATATAAATTTTGTATGCGTTGGTTAGAAACGGAATAGTGAGGATGCAGTCCTTCCTATTCTTTTTTTTTATAACAATGGCCAACAATAAGTAGAAGGTAGTAAAAATAGCTTTTACAGAAAAATGACTTAACACAAGGAATCAATAAATTAATATCTTACCTTTCCTTACTTATCCGACCTTATAACTCATGACCATCAGAATCGCCGTTTGTTAATCCATATAACCATTTCGCAATGAAATATTTTTTACTTATTCTATCCATCTATTGGATGGCATTAAATCAAGCCACTGCACAATCTTTAGAGCAGTATTTTCAGGATGCTAATAGTTTTTTCTCTAAGAATGTATCCGACAATAAAGTCAATTACAAAGCTATACAAGACAATCCCGCTCAACTCAACAAACTCGTAGCTTTTATTAAGAAAGCCAATCCAGAGGAGTACAGCGAAAATGATCGAAAGGCTTTTGGAATTAATAGTTACAATATAATGGTTATCAAAGGAGTAGTAGATCATTACCCACTCAAGAGCCCCTTGGATGTAACAGGTTTTTTTGATGGGGTTAAGTACACGATTGCAGGCAAAAAAACAACCCTAAACAATTACGAAAAGAAAGAATTATTAAATCGCTACAAAGATGCACGCTTGCATTTTGTTTTGGTTTGTGCAGCGGTCAGTTGTCCACCCATAGCAGATTTTGCATATATGCCCGACAAATTGGAAGAGCAATTGGATGCCCGCACCAAGGCTGCTGTTAATGACGCTGAATTTATAAAAGGAGATGACTTTGCAGGCGGTGCTGCTGTTTCCAAAATTTTTGAATGGTATGTAGCAGATTTTAAACCCAATGTTAAAGAATTTATCAACAACTACCGCACAGAAAAATTGGCTGGAGATGCCAAAATAACCTACTATCCATACGATTGGACGACCAATGATGTTGTAGCAGGTACAGCTAGCCCTTCTATCGAAGCCCCTGACGATGGAAAACCTAAATTTCAACCAATTATAGCAGCGGCTACCCTCCCCAAAGGAAAATTTGAGATTAATAATTTTAATACCATTTATACGGCTGAATTTTCTGGTGATAATATCTTCTCGGGTCTAACAGGGCTGTTTTATTTTACCTATGGTGTAAATGGTCGTTTGGATATATCTTGGGATTTTATTGTAGCATCCAATCGTTTTGGAGATGCCATTGGAGATAGTCCTTTTAAGCCATTTGATTTTCAAAATACACCCGATAATACTTCTAGACCAGGTAGAACCGTTTCTCGTTCTTGGGGATTGAGTGCGATGGGACCCAGAGTTAGATTTTCTCCATTTAAGAAAATAGGAATCTCTTTTGATCAAGCTTTTTACTTTCCTGTAAAGAATATTCCTTTTGCTAATAATGTCAATGACAGATTGTTTTGGGTTACCCAAATCTATTATGACAAGCAATTGAACCCTAAGTTGGGATTGTTCATTGCCTTGACTTTCTGGCAGCCTATTAGTTTGAATCCACAAGATGAATTTGAATTTCAAGTGCCTTATTTGAGAGGTTTCTTGACATGGTTTGCTTCTAATAGATTTTCTTTGTATGCTACTACGACCTTGTTTACAGAGTGGGGAATTGGAGCCAAGTTTTTGATTACCCCACAATTTGAAATTCAGGCTCTGTACTCTTATTATATACCTATTCCAGGCTTATCACAGATCTATACCAAAACATCTACCAATGTACAGACGTACAATATGGGATTGAGATATAGATTTTAATCTACTTATATTGCTTTATAGTCCAAATTAATTCTTAGATTAGTCTATGCTGTTGATAGAATAGTAAAAAAAAATGTTGTTAAGAACTGGATTTTTAATCTACTTCCAAGCTATTTATGTTAAAAAAAGCCTCATCAGGCAGGCGCACAGTGAAAAAAACGTTAGATTAGGTAGCAATCCGTTATCTTATAGTCTTGTACTTTTGAGTAAATAAGAAAGAAACTTATTGCCCTTACCTAAAACATCACTGTTTTGATTCTGTTGGTACTGTATAATAAACCATCAATGGAATAACAGTTTAATCTAACGTATATGAAAGTATTATCAACATGGCTTGTTTTTAGTTTTTTGCTTTTTGCAAGTTTGCTAGATGCTCAAACAGCTACTTTTTTTGACAAAGCCAATAACTTCTTTGCTACTTATGCCCAGCATAACGTGGTAAAGTATCAAGTACTTTACAATCATCAGGAGGAGCTAGATGATTTGGTAGAAACGATAAAAACAATGTCGTTGGATGATTTATCATCCGTAGAACAGAAGGCATTTTATATCAATGCTTATAACCTATTGGTAATTGATAACATCGTTCGCCACTATCCAATTGCTTCTCCAAATGAAATTGTAGAATTTTGGGATGAAATTACTTATGAAGTAGCAGGAGTCAACACGACACTAGAGGGGTTGGAGCAACAGATTTTGGAAACGTATAAAGATCCACGGTTGCATTTTGTCTTAGTCAATGGCACGATGGCTGCTGCCCCTATTGCCAACTATGCTTATCAACCAGAACAACTAGAGACACAGCTAAAACAACGGGTAATAAAGGTTGTTAACAATCCTCAATGGATTTACTATGATATTGCGGTAAAACAATTAACATTACCCTTGCTCTTTAAGCGGCACAAGACCTATTTTGTTCCTAGTGTAACCGCCTTCTTGAATACTTATAGAGTAGAATCTATAGATGAGGAGGTTTCTATGGTGTATACCAATGAAGATTGGGCCTTAAATAGTTATGAATCGGGTATTGCATCTGTTAATAAGAAAAAGAAAAAAAAGGAATCAACAGGTGCTTATGCAAGCTTGGCGCAAGTCATTACATTGCCCAAAGGAAAAGCAGAGTTTATCAGTTTTAATAGCATTTATACGGTAGGAATTGGTAACAAAAATTTGGGTTCTAGAAATACGTATTTTAATAGTTACAATACAGCTTTTTATGGTGTTACAGGAAAATTAGATATTGGAGTTAGTTTCTTATTTAGATCTTCCAGAGAACGAGATTATTTTAGTTCTTCTCCTTTTGAGGTATTGAGTATGGAACGTACACCTTTGTACACCGCAGGGCGTGCTACTGCCAATTCGAGTTTGTATGCCGATTATGGCTTATCACACATGGGGTTGCATGTACGTTTTGCCCCATTTAAAAACATTAACTTGTCTTTTGAACAAGGGGTGATGTTACCAATACAGGGCTTGCCCAAGGATAATACAGTAGATCAAAGCCTTTATAGTGTTACACAGGTATACTATATTCATCCAATCTCTAGCAAAACGCAATTATTTTTTGCACTGACGTATTGGCAAGGGATTCGCCCTGGCGAACAGTTTAATTTTCAGATACCACTACTACGTGGTTTCTTCAATTATTTTGTCACCCCACGACTTTCTTTGTATGCTACTAGTGTATACTTCTTGGAATGGGGAGGAGGTGCTCGATATTTATTGACACCCAATTTTGAAATACAATTTATGTACAGTGCCTATTTGCCTATAGAGGGGGTTTATGACCTTCTATCTCCTGGTGCTACTTCTATTAATACCTATAATGTAGGTTTGAGGTATAGGCTATAATTTATGGTTTGAGGTATACTGTACTATTTTTATTATAACATGGCTGTTATCAATCTTTGTTGGTAACAGTATACATTCTGCTTATAGTGCAGAAACCAAAAGCCTTTTGTTGTTATGTCCGAAGCTCAAGAACATGTAGTCATTATTGGTAATGGAATTAGCGGGGTTACTGCTGCTCGCTATGTTCGTAAACTAAGTGATAAACGCATTACCATCATTTCTGCCGAAACAGAACATTTCTTCTCTCGTACTGCTCTAATGTATGTTTACATGGGGCATATGCGTTATGATGATATCAAGCCGTATGAAGATTGGTTCTGGAAAAAAAATCGATTGGACTTGGTGTTTGATTATGTGTCAAGCATTAATACCCAAACCAAGACGTTACAATTGAGCAAGCAGGGCGAAATGCAATATGACAAATTGATTTTGGCAACTGGATCATCGCCCAATTATTTTGGCTGGCCAGGGCAAGACCTCAAAGCAGTACAGGGGATGTATTCTTACCCAAACCTAGAGAGCATGGAAGCCTACTCGGGAGATACCAAGCACGCGGTAATAGTAGGAGGCGGACTTATTGGGATCGAAATGGCAGAAATGTTCCACACTCGGAATATCCCTGTTACACTTTTGGTGCGTGAAGGGAGTTATTGGAATAATGTATTGCCTAAGGAAGAATCTGAAATGATTAGTCGGCATATCAAAGAACACCATTTAGATTTGCGTCTAGGTACAGAACTTAAGGAAATTGTGGGCGATAGCAATGGCAGAGCCAAAGCGGTCATAACCAATACTGGGGAAGAAATTGCTTGTCAATTTGTAGGGCTTACGGCTGGTGTGCATCCCAATATAAAATTTATCAAAGAATCAGAGCACTGCGATGTAGATACACAAAGAGGTATTTTGGTGAATGATTATTTAGAAACAACCGCCCCCGATGTTTATGCAATTGGAGACTGTGCACAAATGATGAACCCCCAAGAAGGCCGCCGTCCTATCGAGGCAATTTGGTATACGGGGCGTATGATGGGGGAAACGGTTGCCCATACTATTTGTAGCAATCGAACAGCGTATGTCCCTAGATTGTGGTTCAACTCTGCAAAATTCTTAGATATTGAATACCAAGTATACGGAACTGTTCTTGCCCACCCAAAAGAAAATCACGCCCAGTTGTATTGGGAACATGCCGATGGCCGAAAAAGTATTCGATTGGTTTTTGACAGCGATACCAAGGTTATTTTAGGCTTTAATCTGATGGGCATTCGATACAGACACGAGGTTTGTGAGAAGTGGATTTTGGAAAAAACATCGGTTGAAACCGTTTTACAAAATCTAGGATTAGCCAATTTTGATCCTGAATTCTTTAAGGAATACGAAGCGGATGTAATAGCACTTTACAATAAACAGTTTAATGCCAAGGTAGAACTCCAACAAAAACGGAGTTTAACAGCCGCCTTACGTTTCTTAAAAAAGAAACTAACCTCACAATCCTAAGTTCCTCACCCTTCTGATACGTTTATCTCTATTATGAAAGCTTTGAAAATAACTGGTCTCGCGATCTTTACCTTTTCTTTTGTCCTCTTTTTTGTAAGTCTCACCTTCAGTAGCCATCGTCTCAATGATAAGACATTGGAAGTGATTGACAGTGAATATCGCCGTGAGGCGATTAAGCAAGTGGCAGGTGCAGAGTGGGAAAAGGAATACAGCCTCAATTACAATTTTGGGAAAGCCATGTTTCCCATTCTCAAAAAAGCACAAGCACGATTAGATAGCTTGAGTGGTGTCAATCCTGAACAAAATATTTGGAATGCGACCAATTTGCCCGAAGGGGTCGATGAATGGAGTTATAGAATGGGAGATGGTACGGTGGTAGAACTCAACAAACAGCTATTGACAAGCAATGTTAGTAGTTTAACAGGAAGTAATTCAGGGCTATTTTTCTTTTTAGTATTTATACTCGGAAGTCTTGGTGCTTTAATGTACATCATACCTGATGTACGAAAAATCCCTGGGATTAAACACGATCATATTTTCTTCAATAAATTTCAAAAAGGAATTGTTCCTGTTTTGCAAATGTTGGCCGTATCAGCAATTGTTATAAGCAGTTGTTATGTGATGTGGAATACTCAGGCGTATGAACAGGGGTATTTTTATGTGGGCATAACCTTAGGTATTACTGCAGTGGTCATGTTGTTGATTGGGTTGTTTGAGTACAAAGAAGGACGAGCACCTTGGAAACCTGGAACGACGACTATTGGTAATGGTTGGTTGGGGATGTTATTAGGAACCTTCTTGATTGTGTTTTATATCTTGTTGTATTTCAATGAGCAATATATTTACAATTGGGTGCGTATGGTTGATCCTGTTAAGCAATTCTTACAAAGAGATCCTGCTGCCCAAGCAGACCAGTGGTTCTTATACGGATTTTTGTATACCACCGTAATGATTGTAATGGGGATACGAATGTTTATTAAGTATCGCCACAATAAATACCAATTGGTAAGAACAGGTTCTGTGTTGTTTTTTCAATTATCCTTTGCCTTTTTGTTACCAGAATTATTAGCCTACCTCAATGCCCCTTCTTATAACCTTTCTACGCCTTGGCCGCTGGATTATGGTTTTTATTATGACTATAGACTAGACAAAATACTAGAAAATAACGAGCAGACATTTTTGGGAATGAATGTGGGGATGATGATGTTTGTTTGGGGGATAATCCTAACATTAGTGATTGTACCCTTATTTACCTATCTCTATGGCAAACGTTGGTATTGCTCTTGGGTGTGTGGTTGTGGAGGATTGGCCGAAACACTAGGCGATCCTTTCCGCCAACAATCAGATAAAAGCCTAAGAGCGTGGAGGGTAGAACGCTATGTGATTTACAGTGTTTTAGTCGCTGTTATTATTATGACAAGTTTGCAGATTTATCAATACTTCATAAACCCAGAAGCCAGTAAAATTAATTTGGGAATTATCGAATTAGATATTTATCAAGTACGTCGCTGGTATGGATTCTTGATCGGATCTATGTTTGCAGGAGTGGTAGGAACTGGATTTTACCCCATTATGGGCAATAGAATGTGGTGCCGTTATGGCTGTCCATTGGCTGCCATATTAGGAATTGTTCAACGCCTAAAATCACGTTTTAGAATTACCACCAATGGAGGCCAGTGTATTTCTTGTGGCAATTGTTCTACGTACTGTGAAATGGGAATTGATGTGCGTTCCTATGCTCAACGCGGACAAGATATTTTAAGGGCCTCTTGTGTTGGCTGTGGGGTTTGCGCTGCGGTGTGTCCTCGTGGCGTATTGCGCCTAGAAAATAGTGGCGAAGATGTGAACGATAGAGCCTTGGATGTGCGTAATATTCACGTGCAAATGGATGATGTAACGCTGCCCAAAGTATAGAAAAAAGCAATGCTATAAATATATAACTGCTCTAACTTGTTGATACAGGTTAGAGCAGTTTTTTTATGTTGAAGTCGTAACTTTAATTGATAATATTCGTAGCTATTAGAGAAAATGAAAGAATCTAAATTTTTAATGAATTAATAAATAATATGATTAGAATATATTTTGACTGGAATGTAGTAAGTAATCTTAAAAGACCAGAAAACAAAGAACTAAAAGAATTCATAGACCAACATAAAGAATATTTACTATTTCCTTATTCACCAGCTCATTTTAATGACTTGATGAAGAGTTACTCGCCTGATAACGAATATTTCAATAAGGATTTAGAAATGCTTGAATACCTTTCTGGAAAGCATTTAATAAGATGGGAAGGAAAAAGTACTAAACCTTTATTTGGAACTCCTAGTGAATATTTTCAAGGAAAAAAAGATAATCCAATAGATATTTTTGCATTGATGGATATAGAAAACTTATTTTCTGGAATAGATGATATAGGCTTAGGAAATATAGGAACACTAATAAAAAGTCTTTACAAATTGCAGCCTGCTGGAATAGAGATAAATGATGAGAATAGAGAAATCCTGCAAAAAATATTTCCAAATATAACCTCCAATTCTAGTATATGGGATTTGATGAAAGGCCTTTTACCATTCACCAAAAATTTACTTCAAAATAGAGAATACTATAAAGGTTTTCGAAAATCAATTGGAGAAAAAGGATTTAAGGTAGAAACGAACTCTGGTAATTGGAATGAAAAAGATGTTATCAATAATATAGATGATTTCTTGAAGGATAAAGGAGTTGAAATGACATTTATCGAATATGTTAATATTATTTTTAAAGATAGAAAAGAACCCGCTAATATATACGAATTCTTCACCACAGCATATTTGATGTTAGGTATTATGGGATACAAATCAGATCAACTCCAAAAATCAACTGATAATATGCAAAACATTCAAACTGATGGAGAGCATTCTTTCTATGCTGCACATTGTGATTTTTTTGTAGCAGAAGATAAAAATTTGAGAAGCAGATCAAAAGTGCTGTACGACAAATTCAAAATTCAAACAAAAGTTCTCCGACCTAATGAGTTAATAACTGAAGTTACGCAAGAGATGGATATTCCATCTTTAATAGATTGAGTTGCTTGAAAGCGGCTTTATTAGCAGCAAGGTAAATTTTAGACTTTATTGCAAAATGGTTTACCCCTTGAATAAACTTGAGTTTTTCCAGTTT
>JBGCDW010000038.1:0-19115 GCA_045105775.1 Aureispira sp. | reverse complement strand
AGACATTATCACGACTAAATTCGTAGCGAAAAAAGCATCTTTTTCCCTCACTCATCGTTAAAAATTGATTCCATAGCACTGCTATGAACTAAATTTTTGCCTTGATTGATGAAAAAACCTTACTTTTTGTCTCTGTACAACTCCAGTCGTGATAATGTCCATTATTAGTGCTATTTGTTTGCCACAATAATTTCCTGTATCTTTGAATAATGGGATTTCAAGTACCCCCCAATAAAATACCTAGCTTAAGTGCTTAATAAATGCAGCGAACTCAACATTAGTAAGAACAACTGTTTAACTCTTGTACTTATGTCCCTACAGGGGATTCGCTGCATTCGTTTGCTTCCTCTCAACTAGAGTTTATGTCATTTGTATGAATAACCTTTATTTTGGTTGAATGATTTACTAAGAGCAAGTGTTGTTATAATTGTATCCAAGCTTGATTCTCAATTAATAAAGCAAAAGCATTTATTTTTAATGAACCCTACTACTAAAAACAAATTATTAGGCCAATTTTTAAGGAATAACAAACTCAAGGTTTTTGGTGTTATTGTAACAGGTTTTATATCTAGTGTCCTAAAAATATTAATTCCTATCTCCATCACTCAATACTACAGTTTGGTGTTTGAAACCAATTCACCCAAACTATTCGTATTAAATATTTTTCCTGATTACTTTACCGATACCATTCCCCATTTTTTGTTTTTTTTCTTTTTTTTAGTGTTTATAACGGGTGTATTTGATTTTTTAGAACGCTTAGGCAAGGGCACATTAGGCGAATTATTTCTTTTTAAACTACGAAAGATTCTATTTGCCAAACAACTGCATATTAAGCAATTAACCTATGACCAAAGAGGTATAGGGCGTTACTTACTGCGTTACAGTGGTGATTTAGGTAGTATTCAGCGTTATCTAACTAGAGGCATTCTGCAATTCATCATTGATTTGCTATTTATTACACTCACTATGGCTGTATTGTTTGCCATCAATCCTACGATTTGTTTTATTATTGTGGCTTGTGCCTTTACCTCCTTTATTACTATAGTCTTTGTTAATAGTTGGCTTTACAGAATTTCTAGCAATCGTCGAAATCGGAAATCGGGTCTGCTCTCTTTTGTTAATACGCAGTTGCGCAGTATGCTATCTATCAAAAGTTTTAATAAAGAAAAAAGAACGTATAAAAACTTTGGAAGACGTGCCAAAAAGATACTAGCTTTGGGCATTGATTATCACATCGCCAATAGTTTTATTCAGGCAATGACCAAATCTACCGTATATCTGGTATTGGGTATTACCCTTACTTTTGTACATCTTTCTTCTTGGCAGTCAGGCAGTGAATTATTTATCACAGTTTTAGTATTGGTTAGTATCTTGCCTTTGTTCCGAAGAACGTTGCGGGTTTATAGTATTTGGGAAATGGGTAATATTTCTTTTGCTAAATTGGTGCTTATTATCAATGAAAAAACCGAGGAGCAACCTACCAAAGATTCGCTAGACCGCATTAAGGGCAATAGAGTTATTATTCGAAATTTACGCTTTGAACTTGAAGATGGAAAGGACTTATTTCATGGACAGTCTTTGATCATTCCTTCCAAATCCATTACATTTATCAATGGAAAAGGCAAAACGACCTTAGCTAAAATTCTATTGGGTATATACGATCATTACAAAGGAACCGTTAAGATTAATAGAACTAACATTCGTTATATTCCGCCGAAAACTATTCGCAAAAAAGTAACCATTGCTTCCAAAGATTGGCCGCTGTATGGCAGAAGGGTTTTTGATGCTATTTGTTATAATAAAAAAGAAAAAAAGAAAATTGAAGCAGCAGCACTCTTAGAGGACTTGCAACGTTTCTGGGATGGGCAACTAACTCTAGAAACACCTATAGGAGAATTAGGCCAGCGTTTGTCGCACAACCAATATGTACTTCTTTGTTATGCTAGAGCTATTCTGACCAAAAAGAAGATTTTGATCTTAGATCTTCCTTTTCAAAATTTGGCTCCTGCTTTGCGCGAAACACTCATCAATCATATCAATAGCTTAAAAGATAAAAAAACAATCATTGTTTTTGGGCAACGTAAGAGTCAGTTCCAACAACTTGAAATTGACAGAGAATACACGCTTGGGGCACCTCCGATGCAATACACCCTAAATTAATCTTAATAGGAGAACAATTACTCTTTTTATTACCCTGCTTATGGTTCCTTTCAATCAAAAGGGGTACATCAAAAAAAGTATACAGATGGCCAAGTATATTTTTGGTACATTCCTAAAAAAGTTGCTGCCAACCCAATCGAAAAATTATTTTTTGGGGGACGAATAGTCTTCAAAACGAGCATACATTCCCAAAACTTGCTATTGACAAAGCAAATACGCTTAGTGTGCATACTTATACTTATAGCATACTTTAAATTCATCTTGATATGAAAAAACGCACTGCACAAAAACTTATATTCCTTCTTGCTATTCTTTATTATGGCTTTCAATATATTTTTGGGCCTACTCCTGTGCCAGGAGGTCGCCAGCAAGCGATACATACAAATGGCCAACGTTACTATTGGTATGTTCCCGAAAACGTTGCTGCGGATCCCTCTATAGCAGATGATGTGATAGCGGTCATTCATGGCTACTCTGGACAAGACAATGGAGAGGAAGGTAGGAAGATTGCAAAGAATAATTTGAAGCGTTTTGCCGATTATGCAGATGAAACTAATTCTATATTGATTGCACCACATTTTAGTGAAGATATATTTGATTCGGACTATCAACGTTTTAATCTAGATGAAGAACGCTCTGACAGTGCCTTAATTGAGATAGTGGAACAGGTGCGACAAGCCTTTCCTAATATAGATCATAATGATCTTAGTCTCTTTGGTTTTTCGGGTGGTGGCCAATTTGTGCATCGTTTTTGTGCGTTTCATCCTGAACTTGTCAAAAAAGCAGTTGCCAGTGGTGCGGGTTGGTATATGTGGCCCGATGATAGTGTAGACTATCCAGTAGGTCTTGACGTGTCAGATCACAGTAATGTTGCCCCTATTGACACGCGACGTTTTTTGGAATGCAATATACTGGTACTCATTGGTGATGAGGATATAACTCAAGGTTCGTTTAGAGAAGAGTACAAGGGTATTAATCTTAATAAAAAACAAGGTGACAGCCGATTGGAGCGAGCTCAGGAATGGGTAGACGCGATAGAGGATTATGCTAATCGATTAGATGTAACCACCAATATAACCTTGCAAATTGTTCCTGACGTAGAGCACAAAACGAGCAAACCACTAATGCGGGAGGCATTTAAGTATCTGAAGGAAAGTGATTTGGTACAATAATATTAGAAACACGACATTGGGTTGATATACCTTAAATTTAATCTTGACATGAAATTTTCGAAGACAAACTTGACACTTTTTCTTGTCCTTATTTATTCTGCCCTTCAATGTATTGCCAAGCATCCCCCTTCTGACCCAGAAGAGCCAATTGCATTCAAAAAAGGCATCAACAAATCAACGTATGCCAATGACCAAATATATTTTTGGTATGTTCCTAGCGAGGTAGCCAAAGACCCTACTAAAGCCAAAGATGTAGTAGCTATTATTCATGGATATACTGGCCAAGACAATGGAAGCAGTGGTGTAAATATTACGCTTGAGAATTTAAAGCGTTTCATGGTTTATGCAGATTCAACCCATTCTATATTAATAGCACCTCATTTTAATGAAAGTGTATTTGGCTCTAATTATCAACGTTTGAATCTAAATCGGGAGCGTTTGAATACACGTGGTGAGCCGTTGGATATACCAGGGGCGCGTTCAGATATACGTCTAATCAATTTAATACAATTACTCCAAGAGATTTTTCCCAATATAGATGACGAAAAGATTAAACTCTTTGGATTTTCTGGTGGGGGGCAATTTGTCCATCGTTTTTGTGCGTTTCATCCCAATCGTATCGAGAAAGCCATTATTGGCGGTGCTGGTTGGTATATGTGGCCTGATGATAATATAGAATATCCATTAGGTTTCAACTTGAATACCTTCTCCAATGTTGATGAGGTTATTAATACAAAATCATTTGTACAATGCGATATGCTGGTGCTCATTGGTGCAGAGGATAAGACTCAAGGCTCATTTAGAACAGAATACAAGAATTATGAGTTGGATATAGTTTATAATTTGAACAAAATACAAGGTAATACCAGAGTTAAAAGGGCCAGCAAATGGGTTGCTGCGCTAAAGACATATGCCACTCAGATAGGCATAAAAGCAGAGGATGTTAAGGTTAAGATGAAAACAGTAAAAAATGTCCCCCACCGAACTCCTGACGAATTTATGCGAGTAGCTTTTAATTATTTGGCTGGAAGAGAAATTGTTATTTTTGATTACCTTGAAAAACAAAATCGAAAGTAATGACTTGCAGAGATTTAATCCTGATGTCAAACACAAAACGCCCAACGAATGTATGAAGGTAGTCTTTAAACACTTGGCAGGAAGAGAAGTCATCATTTATGAATACCTTCAATAGCCAAGCCTAAAGCAATAACTTATAAAATTTTAATTGTTTTTACAAAAAAACAATTACATTGGTCTTGAATGTTCTAAGTACCTGTGACATGAATAATTTCACTTATGCCATCGTTCTTTTGATTATAACTAACTTGTTCTCTTCTTTAAGATAATGCAGTGGTGATCAATAGGCACTAAATTTATGCACTGATGAGACGTACTGGGCAACTTCTTCTGCTTCTATTATTCCTTGCTTGCTTCATCTTTCGATGTACGGTAGACAATGCTGTACAACAGGGAGTAAGCAAAGAAATATATATTGATGGGCAAGTTTACTATATATATATACCTCAGGCAGTAGCCGCAAATCCTAATCTTGACGCAGACATACTTGCGGTTATTCATGGTTACTCAGGGCAAACCAATGGTTCTGTAGGAGAAGACATTGCACTCCTAAACATCGAACGTTTTGAAGAATACGCTGAACAGACCAATACGGTATTAATTGCTCCACACTTTTCTGAAGCGATATTTGATTCGGATTATCAACGCTTTAATTTAGATGCAACACGCTCTGATACACGTCTAATTGATTTAATCGAAGAAACCCAACAATCTTTTCCCAATATAAGAGATCAACAAATTAAGCTCTTTGGTTTTTCGGGTGGTGGTCAATTTGTACATCGTTTTTGTGCCTTCCATCCCAGTATTGTCAAAAAAGCGGTTGCAAGTAGTTCGGGCTGGTACATGTGGCCAGATATGGCCCTAGATTATGCAGTAGGCCTCAACATGCAGTCCCACCCCAATGTCTCTCCAATTGATATGAATTTATTTTTACAATCCAACTTGCTTATTTTAATTGGCGCAGACGACATACGACAAGGCTCTTTTAGAACAGATTACAGAGGTGTTAATCTCAATACACTCCAAGGTAGAAATAGACGCGCTAGAGCCAGCAACTGGGTCAATGCCATTCAAAGCTATGCCACTACCCAGGGTTATATCTCTAATATTAGACTGGAAATAGTTCCAAATACAGAACATGTAATGAATGATGATTTGATGGATGCTGCTTATAGTTTTTTAATGAATTAATCCTGTCTTATAAGCATCCGTTTACCAATGCTTTTTTAAAATTATAATCAATGAACTATAGAGCTTTAATTCCTTTTTCAGGGGGTATTGATAGCACAGCAGGCTTGTATTACACCTTAACCAAGTATCCTGATGACCATTTTCTAGTATTTAAGGTCATTTTAATCAACGGCGAATGCGGTAGTAGAACCGTAAAAGAAGAACAAGCCGTGAATGCTATATTAGAAGCACTGCGTACACGTGGCATCCATAATTTCACTTATCGTCGCCTTTCTTTTGACTACAGCCAATTGGGTGCTCCCCCTATTTGGGATAGTGAGGCCGTCAATTTTGCAGCAGCTACTTGCTTACGAGCACATCCCGAAATTACTGAAATGGTAGAAGGGGCCATTTATGACGATTATTTACAAGAGGGTTTTCAAGAACGATTAAATCAAATTGAAAAAATCTTGTACTTGGTTAGCGAACGCACTAAAGAAAATCTGACCATCGTATTTCCGCTCAAGGATTGGAATAAATACCAAGTAATGAAAAGCTTGCCACCCGATATTCTCAACCTCACTTGGTCTTGTAGGTATCCAGAAGGTGCTGCTCAGTGGGAATTAAAACGCTGTCATAAGTGTTCTACTTGTATTACCATAGATAAGGTCTTAGAAAAGCATGGAGAAGCGTTTCCTGATTTTGATTACAATCCCTTTGTCTCTGGCCCACCCAAATAATTCACTTTATGCGTTTTTACTGCCTTCTATTACTTGTATGTATACCTTTTATGTATGGCTTTAGCCCAGCTAGTGATCCATCTACGGTCGAAGAATTACAAGCCCAATATCGCCTATTGATAGATTTGCAAGAAGCAGAACAAATTTCACCTGTAGTTTTTGAAGAACGTGCCGCATATTTAAAAAACATGGCTCAAGAGGAGTTTAATTTATCCTTGGATGGCTTGGAGCTGAAACAGGCAGCTACCGTGCAGCGCGTCAATTGGGTGGTTTCTGCCCTTTATGTGGCGGCAGCAGCTTTAGGCTTTGTCTTTTTTATGCCTTTTCTTTTGTTGCTACTAAAGCCCTTTCGGCGCATACTCACCAAAATTTGGCACATGGAGGCTGTCCGTCGGCTTTATGCCTTGCTCAAACGGCTGTTCATCTTATGCTGGGAACCTGCTTCTTATGTCATTCTAGTGGCTAGTTTATGGCTACTCCCTACTGAGTGGATGATTACACTAGTTGCTTTATTCTTGGGCAGCTTAATCAGCTATAGTGTTTATTCTAGAAGAGATAAAACCTCAAAAGAGAAAGCGGGTAATTTGGCTTCATGGATAATTACAGTCGTATGGGGCGTGTTGGCTTATTATTTTGATAATGCTTGGATAGGTTTTATGGCTGTAGGGGCTTTTATTTCGAGTATGGGCTTTGTAATGGTAATGTGGCCAGGGGTTATTGGTATTGGTTTTAAGAAAATAAGCAAAGTATTTATCCTGCGTCTTACGGGGATTATGTTCGTCATTATGGTAATAGCTGTCCTTATTTTTCAGACCACTTATATTCCTTGGCTTACGGCCTTGCGCCAACCTCTGCGCGTTTATGAAGTAGGTTTGTTATCCTTGGTTCCCTTGGTTTACTTCTTGGGCTTGGGCTATACCGCCTTTTTTGCTTACGGACGCAAGGAAGCCATTTACAAGCAGGTATTAGCACGTGCCATAGCCTTTACAACAGGCTATTTGAGTGTTGCTGCTGGGCTATTTTATGGGGTGGGCAGTCTTTTTTGGATCGGGTTGTTCTTTATGCTCTGGTTTACGGCTGATCTGTATTTTATAATGATCTACAAAAGAATAAATGTGGTCTTTTCGGGAATGATTTTAGCTTTGTGCTTAGGAGTTGCCGCCTATTGGTTGCAAAACAATTTGTCCTTGGTTTTGGAATTTTCGGCGCAATTGGGCTGGTAACTTGCTATTGATAAAGTATATATTACAGCCCTTTTTTCCTTTTTTGAATCTTCTCTATTATCCTGTTAACTTCTGCAAGAGGTAAGTTTACAATTTTTGAAATCAGTTCAGGCTGCATCCCCTCTTCCATACATTTCTCAATGACCTCTTCTTCCTTTTCTTCTCTGCCCTCTTCTCTGCCTTCTTCTTTGCCCTCTTCTTTAGCTGTATCTACCACATTCTTCATATCCCTATAAACCTTCAAACTATTTTCGTACTCTTTTTTTTCCCTTTCTGTGAATTTTGCGATTTCAGCCACTTCAAACAATTTCTTAAATACAATCTCTTGTAAAGCTTTGGGGCGATACTGTAGTTTCTGCAAATGTGTAAACACATACATCCATTTATCAAAACGTGTCTCTAGTTGTTCTTGGGACTTCTCAAACTTTGGTAATTCTATATAGATAAACTTTAGTTTATCATAAAAAACCTCACAATTCTGATTTTTTAGCTCTATGATATGCAATAACCCTTCCTCACCTTTGTGCTCATCGAATTCAAAATCCAGAATACCAATAGAAAAGACGGGTTCCAAATGATAATCCCAGTCCCCTTTCTTTCCCTGCTCTTGTATCGGAAAAGAAGCATAAAATAAACTTCTATCTTTGAAGTAATTTTGCTTGGCCTTTTGCATTTCTACAATAAACCGCTCATCATTCTCACCAATGCAATAAATATCAAAGATGGCCTTTCTATCCATCTCCGACTTACCAAAATGTTCATTAGTTGCATAAGTAAGATCTTTTACCTTATTATCAGGCAAAATTTCATTCAAAAAATCAATCAATAAATCTTTGTTTGGTTCCGTTCCAAACAATTTCTTAAATCCAAAGTCTGTCAATGGGTTTATATATCGGTCTTCTGGTTTATTCATACCTTTTCATTTTATTACAGCAACACAATTAACGTTTTTTTTGTTTCCCTGTCTCAAATTATTTTTACATCCATACAAAGAGAATCAATTGGGATGCAACATAGGTACGCTTGCTTTGCTACTAAAGTTACAAAACTTCATTTTTTTTGGATAAAAACAGAAAACAAAATGCCTCCTCCACTCCTCATTCACTAAAACTATCTATTGCGACAGTTTTGCAACTTTTCGTTCAGTTGAATAGCTAAGTTACTGATAATCTTACTTCTGCCGAAAAAACAAGCTACTTAGTCGCCTTTTGTACACAGTCTTAGATTTTTTACATAGTTTAAGTTGAGCATTTCATTACAAAATTGAATAAAACTTACCAACTATGAATTTATTATTAGCCTGTTTAGCAGGAGGCTTTGTCAGCCTAGCCGTTCGTGCCATTTGGTATCATCCTAGTGTTTTTGGTGCTGTATTAGAACAAGACAATAGCAGTCAAAACAATAGTCAAATGATGACATTTGTCGCTTCTTTTGTTATTTGCGCCTACTTATCGTATGAAATGAAGTGGGTCAACCATCCCGATGATCTCAATTTCTTTGTGCATGGTATGTACCATGGTGCTAGAAATATTGGGGTCTTTGCAGCGGGTGCCATTATCGTTCATGCTATAGCAGAAGGCAAAAGCAGCAAATATATTATTGCCAATGCCAGTTATTGGTTGCTTACACTAGCACTCATAGGCGGTGTTTTGGCTTCGTTCCCTTCGTTCCGCCCCAAAAAGGCCGATACTGAAACAAGTATGAATACCATCCCTTATCAAGCCCCCTTGCAACAGGAATCTATTCTACATTTAGGATAACCTAAGCTTTTATTGTTAGGAGGAGTTTGTAACTGCTCCTAGCAATAATTGGGAATAACCAAAAAACTGCCAAGCAGCACAAAGCCACTCGACAGTTTTCTAACCTTATGCCTTTATCTCTAGATGTAGTTCAATTGAATAGAACTTGCTGCTGATTTAGCATCATACAAAGCGTGTATTTTGCCCCATTCTAAGGCACCCACCTCACCAAATTGTTCCTTTAACCAATTGTTAAATCGAACTAGATTCGCTTGTTCAACTTCCTTACTCCACGATTCCCAACTTGGGTTCATCTCATAAGGTTTATTTTGAAAAACAAAGGTAAAGCCATCTATTTTTTGACCGTAAAAACGGAAGGATATATTGATATATAGACCCTGAATCAGAAGGTTCTTGACCTCTACCAAGGCCCAACCATCAGCCATTTGTTGCGTGGTCTGGAAACTGCCAAGTTCCCAGCTTTCAACGGTTGCTAATTTACTTTGAGGCGTAATTATACGCTCCTTATCTATTACAAGATGTCCTGTATTTATATCAATCATTTATACCCTTTTTTAGTTTTGTAAGGTAACGGTATCCAATACAGTAAGGTCTGTTCCATAGTTTTCGACATAAATTTGCCAAGCACCACCATTGCCATATTGTGGGTTGGCAAGCGTACGAGCAATAGCAACAGTTGTTACTTGATTGAGATCAAAAACTCCCACCATTGGTCGATAGCCAAAAGTAGGGTGTGCTTTGACCTGCAAGCTTTCCCAATAAGGCGTTTTCATAGTATCGGCATCGATTAATGTTTGTTCAATCGTATAATATTCAGATTGCCCAGGCAGTCCGCCATATAAATCCAAACCAGCAGGAATCGTAGCTATTGCCCAATCATCCACCCCAGGATAATCTCCAGATCCTTGCCAACCTTTAACGGTATTTAATAATGTAGTATCAGATACCCATACAGCATCAATACCTGTATCGCTTCTGAACGCTTCAATTACAGGGTTAGTTAATACATCATTTGTTTCTTGACAAGAAACCGCCCCTAATGCAATAAGGATAAGCATCCATAGATAATATGCAGAAAAAGTTCTTTTTGAGTAGCTCATTATAAGTGTTTTTGGTTGAAAAAAGATTGCCAAATATACGCGATTTTTTAACATAAGGCAAATAATAGGGATTATTACCAAACGAAATTCATGCACACAACGAACTAGATCGGTAAAATCTTTGTCTAAAATTTTCGTTCTAAAAAAGATCAAATCTCAGTAGATAAATGCTACTAAGGAGAGAGTATAAGTTTTGTAAAAAAGTGCATAAAAAAACTGCCAAGCAGCACAAAGCCACCCGACAGTTTTTTAACTGTTTATCTATATAAATTTTCGTTCTAGGAACAAAACTTATTTTAAGAATTCGTAGATACCAGCAATACCTTGGCCACCACCTACACAGGCAGTTACCATACCGTATTTGGAATTCTGACGACGCATTTCATTGAACAACTGAATGCTCAATTTAGCCCCTGTACAACCTAGAGGGTGTCCTAGAGCAATCGCACCACCATTTACATTGATGATGTCAGGATTTAAGCCTGCCTCGCGAATTACAGCCAAAGACTGTGCAGCAAATGCCTCATTCAATTCGATCATATCAATATCGTCCAATTTCAAACCTGCTTGATCCAATGCTTTTGGAATAGCCAAACAAGGGCCCATACCCATATAAAGTGGATCCAACCCTGCTGTAGCATAAGATACCATGCGTGCTACTGGCTCTAAGTTTAGGTCTTTGACCATTTTCTCACTCATTACCAATACAAAAGCAGCACCATCCGACATAGGAGAAGAGTTACCAGCTGTAACAGAGCCTCCTTGTGCAAATACAGGGCGCAATCTACCCAAGCCTTCAGCCGTAGTATCACGACGAACCCCTTCATCTTCAGCTACTACCCAACTATTCTCTACACGTTTGCCATCTACAATTTTTACTTCTTGTACTTCAACTGGTACAATTTCGTCCTTAAATTTGCCTTCATCCAAAGCTTTGGCAGCTTTTACATGTGACTGATAAGCAAATTCATCTTGATCTTCGCGGCTAACACCGTATTTTTGAGCAATTGCTTCAGCAGTTAGCCCCATTCCTACTACATATTGAGGATTGTCCAACCCTACTTCATAACTAGGTGACAATTTGTATCCAGTCATTGGAATCAAGCTCATGCTCTCTGTTCCACCTGCCACAAAACAGTGTCCCATGCCTGCTTTAATTTTGGCAACAGCCATAGAGATGGTCTCTAGTCCAGATGCACAGTAACGGTTTACCGTTACGCCTGGTACAGTTTTGCCAAAAGCGCGCAAAGAAATTTGACGGCCAATTTGCAAACCTTGCTCCCCTTCTGGGTTGGCACAACCTACAAATACATCATCAATAAGATTGGTGTCAAAATCTACGCTTTTGCCCATGTGTTCCAACACACGAACGGCCAAATCATCGGAACGATAAAAGCGGAATCCACCTTTTTTAGCTCTTCCTACAGCAGAGCGATATCCTGCTACAATATATGCTTCCATTGTTTTTATTTTTTATAACGTACAGTTTCCTGTCGTGATTTTTTAAATTAAAAAGCCTAGCTGGGCTTATCTTAGTTACGCAAAGGCTTGTTTGTTGAGAGCATGTGCTGGATTCTTTCCAGTGTTTTTTGCTCTCCACAAAGGCTCAAGAACTCTTGACGCTCAATATCCAATAAATATTGCTCTGATACTTTTTGTGGGCTAGTCAGATCACCACCACACAATACGCTGGCTACTTTCTTAGCAATCAAAATATCGTGATCAGAAGCATATCTACCTAGACGCAAGCTCTCCGCAGCTACATACAAAGACCCCAATCCTGCACGACCCAATACAAAGATGTCGTTTTTAGGAGCTGGTTGTGTGTAGTTAGGTGCCAATTCCAATACTTTTTTCTTGGCTTCTCCTATCGTTCTAGATACGTTTACACTTACCTCATCCACCCCTGGACGCAAGTACCCCTGCTTGAATGCTTCGTGTGCAGAAGTAGCAACAGAAGCCATAGCAATCGTTTGGAATTTCTCTAACAATAGAGGAATGTGTACATCCCCTACATTAAATTCTTGTGCAGCACGCAAAGCAAATTCTTTGGTTCCACCACCACCAGGGATCAAACCAACCCCTACTTCTACCAATCCAATGTACGATTCAGCAGAGGCTACTACACTATCAGAGTGCATAGCAAATTCACATCCACCACCAAATACATAACCTTGAGTAGCAACGACTACAGGAATAGAAGAGTAGCGCAAACGCATACTAGTTTGCTGGAACACATTAATAGCCATGTTCAATTCATCCCAATCTTGCTCATACGCCATCATAGCAATAGCCATCAAGTTGGCTCCTACAGAAAAATGCTCGGAATTGTTACCAATAACCAAACCTTTCCATTCCCCTTCTTCGGCAATCTCAATAGCTTTGTTCAAACCTCTCAAAACGCCTTCTCCTAAAGAATTCATTTTGGAACGGAATTCAAAACACAATACGCCTTCTCCCAAATCATGCAAAGTAGACTCTGAATTGCTCCATACTTCGGAACTGCTTCGGATATTGTCCAAAATTACAAACTCCTCTGTACCTGGAATTACTTGGTAAGCTTTTTTCTCAATGTCATAATACTCTTGCTGGCCATTGTTGACGCGATAGAAGCTTTCAAATCCACCAGCTACCATATCGTGTACCCATTGTGCCACTTGGTATCCCTCTGCTTCAACAGCAGCGATTCCATCTTTGACACCGACCATATCCCAGTATTCAAATGGTCCTACATTCCAAGCAAATCCTGAACGCAAACCATCATCAATAGAATAAATATCGTCTGCTATTTCTGGAATTCTATTAGAAACATAAGCAAACAAACCTAGTAAAGAGCGTTTTACCAACTGTGCTCCTTTGTCGTCTGCATATTTATCATTAAAGAAGGTACGAACTTTTCCTTTGAGCGAGTCTACTTGCTTTACAGCATCCAAAACAGGCAATTTCACACGCTGTGTTGGGTTGTACTCTAAGGTCTTAAGGTTCAAGCCCAATTTGATTTTGCGACCTGAAGCATCTTTTTCTTTCGTACGCTCGTAGAATCCTTTCTTAGTTTTATTACCCAAGAACTTATTCTCCAACATAAAGTTGAGGTAAGCAGGCATTTGGAACGTATCCGATTGCTCATCATTGGGGCAATTTTCAGCAATACCTTGGATTACTTTTTGAGCAGTATCCAATCCTACCAAATCACCCAAGGCAAACGTACCAGTACGAGGACGACCAATAGCACCACCTGTTAATTTATCAACTGCTTCGATAGGCAAATCCAATTCTTCGGTCAATTGGAAAATCTTAGCCATAGCATATACCCCTACTCTATTGGCAATAAATGCTGGCGTATCTTTACACATTACAGCACGCTTACCCAAGTAACGATCGGCATACATCTTGAAGAAATCAATTACTTCTGGATCTGTTTTAGGGCCAGGAATGATTTCTAATAGACGCAAGATGCGAGGAGGGTTGAAGAAGTGTGTACCACAGAAATGGCGTTGAAAATCTTCGCTAAGTCCTTCAGCCATCAAGTTAATAGGAATACCAGAGGTATTGGAAGTAACCAAAGAACCTTTTTTGCGGTACTGATCTACCTTTGCAAAAACTTCTTTTTTGATGTCCAACCTTTCAATAACTACCTCAATGATCCAATCACAATCTTTGATTTTTTCAAAATCATCTGTAAAGTTACCAGTGGTGATTTGAGCTGCTGTTTTGGTGTCATAAAAAGCAGAAACAGGTTTGCGATTTTTGATGGCAAACTTGAGTGCGCTATCTACAATACGATTACGAGCGGCAGGATTGTCTTTTTCCTCGTCTTTTAAATCAAAAGGTACAATGTCTAATAATAAGACTTCTAAACCAATGTTAGAGAGGTGTGCTGCTATTCCTGAGCCCATTACTCCTGAACCTAAGACAGCTACTTTTTTAATTCTTCTACTCATCCTTATATGATAATTTTAGAATGGTTGTTAAAAAAAGGAATTCTAAGAATTCATACACGCATGTAACAAGGTAAGCACTTTATTTGTTGGGTGTCTTTTATGTTTTTACAGCGTGCCCTTATATTTATTATACTTAACCAGCACGAATGCTGTTGTTATTATTTGGTGGGAGGTTGGCTTAACGCAAACGCTCCAAAATTCGCTTACAAGCATCCGTCAGATAGGTTCTATCCTCATACAAACGCATCAACATCAATGCGCCTTCTACTTCTCCTACACTCTGTCGTGCCAATGCCGAGGCGATCTCTGGGCTATTTTTTTCTTGGTATAATTGCTCAAATGCAGCTTGCCAATCCGAGAAAAAAGCTTTCAGAGGTGCTCTAAAATCTACATGATTATTGCTGTGCTCCAACGTCATATTACCAAACAAGCAACCCGAAAAATCGGCAGAAATAATAGGCTCTTGTTTCTTAAACAAATCTATAAAACGCTCCTTGGCACTCTTATCCTCTTGATAAGCAATAGAAAATACTTTCTTGCGATAATAATGATGCAACTTCTCCAAAACTGCTTGCATCAAGGCTTCCTTGTTTTTAAAATAATGATAAAAACTTCCCTTTTGCAAGCCACAAGCCGTAGCCAAGTCACTCATAGAGGTTTGATGGTACCCTTGTTGCCGAAATACTTGAATTGCTTTTTCAATAATTTCTTCGCGTGTTGTCTTCTGAACAGGCATTCATTTCTTCTTAATAGTAAGAAAGTAGTTTACTTCTATGTTGGCGAATTTACCAAACGTTTGTTTGATAAACAAATTTTTAGCTTCCTTTTACCGAACGTTTGTTTGGGAAAATTGTTCAGTTTAACCAAAAAAAATGTACAATTTGGTTAAACTGCTTGATTATTGAAATTGGAGCCTATTTTGAGGGAGATAGAACAATGGAATGCTTGGGGATTAAAAAGCAACCTTTTAGTCAAAAACAATACAAAAAAATATTTTAGCTTTATTTTCAAAATAAAATTTGGCAAAAACACATTTTCAACACCAAAAACGTAGTGATATATTGAAACAAGTCCCCATGCTAACAAATACACGTTTTAAACAAAATAAAATTTGGCCTTAAATGATATTTTTTTACTTTTTCGACCATTTCTTTCATTTTTTTATACTTGTCCTTCTTTTATTTGGAGTTATTGTATAAAACACCCTACTACGATGGGCCATCATCAATGAGGTGTTCGGACCAGTCTACAACCAAGGGTTCGCTCAATTCTTCTATCTTTTTTCTCCAATTGGCGGGTACTTGGCCTCTGTAACGTTGCTGGAGCAATGCTTCGATCATGCTGGCGGCGTATCCCAAATGCTCGTGATACAAGGTGCCTTGGAACAACCGCACATCACTGCCCTTATTGGCCAAGTGAATGTAATACGGAGGTGGATTAGTTTTGGATTTGGGTACTTCTTGCACAACAACTGTTCGCAATTCTCCCCAATTATAGTACGCTTTGAGATCTCGATCTTCTGAAGTAACTTGATGATATACCTGCCCTCCCTTTGGAGAGAGTTCTAAAACAACCTGTTGGTAGGCTTTTTCGCGTGCATACCTCTTTATTTTTTTATTCATATAATTTGCACCAAAAGCAACCGTTAACATAGCGAATATAATGTGCCCACTACTCAGCCAATACACACCACAAACCAATCCCACTCCCATCAACATCCAAAAATGAACAGGAACTTGATAGACCTCTTTCTTGCTACTAAGGATACATGGAAAGGTTAAATGTAGGTTAGTAGAGCTGATACGGTCTAGTAGCACTCCATCTGGCGGAGGCGTTTGCACCATTACATCAAAAGCATCTTTTACACGCATGGGTATAGTAATTTATTCATCAATCAAATGATCGGACAAATCCATAAAAGGAGGCTCTTCGTCCATAGCTTTGTTCCAATTTGTGGGTACCGTTCCTGTGGTTTGCCAATCCCAGATTGCTTTTAAGACATTGGCACAATACTTCACCTCTTGCCCCAACAATTCCCACTCAAACCAATACATATCTTCGTACTCTTGCAACTTGATATGAATACAATAAGGATGTTTGTTTTCATACACTCTTTTCTGACGCTCTAAGAGAATTTCTGCTACATCTGTCCAATCCAAATAATGCAAGGGCTTGATCTGTCCATTGGTTGTTCCTTCGGTCAATTCAGCACCTTTAGCAGTTAGTGCTACTAATAATTGGCGTTTTTGGCTGGTCTCATTCCTATCTATTCCCACCAATTGCCGAGTAGCCCACCAAGAAGCGGCTCCACCTGCCACGATACAAAAAAGAAGATCCCAACTCCATTCTACACCACCCAAGACCACCTCTAAACTTCCCAGTATTCCTCGATACAAAAATAGTATGCCAACGGTTAAAACAATCAGCGACATGGCTACGCCCTGCTCACCACTGTTTTGGTGTACTTTTTTGAGGACCAACACCAAAGTATCCTCTGTAGGGCGTTCTATGTCTACATATTTGGGAGGAATTTCGCGAAGAAGAAGGTCTAAAACATCTTTAAAAAGCATAGGAAACGGTTTCGGATTTAGGGTTGCTCTTGGTAGTTGTATTATCCTAATTTACAAATCATCAATTTCCTCATCAGATAATCCTGTTAGTTTTTGAATGTCTTTTGTTGTAAAACCTTCCAACTTCATTTTTTTTGCAACCTTTTCTATACCTTTCTCAATACCCTTTTCTATTCCTTGCTCTATTCCTTGCTCTATTCCTTCCTTAAGCCCTTCTTCCTTTGAAGTATCCACTACATTTTTAATATCTCGATAGTACTTCAAACTCTCCTCATAGGCTTCTCGTTCTTTGGGAGTGAATTTGGCAATTTCGGCTGCTTCAAATAAACTACTAAAAATTCGTTCTTGTAGCTTTGGGGGGCGATCTTGTAATTGTGCTAAATGTGTAAATACATACATCCATTTGTCAAAATGAGTCTCTAGTTCTTCCTCTTTTTTATTGAATTTCGGTAATTCCAAATAAACAAATTTCAGTTTATCATAAAACACCTCACCATGCTGATTTTTTAATTCTACCACATGCAATACCTCTTCGTCATTCTTGTGGTCGTCAAAAATAAAGTCCAATATTCCAACCGAATAAACAGGATCTAATTGATAATTCCAATGGTTCTTCTTTCCTTGCTCTTGAATAGGGAAAGAAGCATAAAAAACACTCCTATCCTTGAAATAATTTTGCTTGGCCTTCTGCATTTCTACAATAAATCGTTCTCCATTATCCCCAATACAGTACAAATCAAAAATAGCTTTTCTATCCAATTCCGTCAACCCTTGCTTCTCTCCTGAGGAATAGCTTAGGTCTTTTATTTTTCGATCAGGCAGCAATTCATTGAGCAAATCAATGAGAAGCATCTTATTGGGTTCGCTCCCAAATAACTTTTTAAACCCAAAATCTGTTAGGGGATTTATATATTTTCCTACGTCTTTGCTCATTTTTATAACTACTTAGGTTTTTTTACAAAAATAGCTGTTTTTTGGTTAAGTACATTGCAATCAATTGTGGTACCGATAAATTTTAAAATCGCATCGATACACTAATCAATCAAATGTGCCTCCCAATCCTCTGCCAATGCTAGGTTTCCCTGCTGCTGTGCTGCTAGTAATTCTTCTAATAAGGTAGTGAGATAAACCAATTGTTTGTAATTCAAAAATCGATCAATAATAACGGTTTGTTTTCCTTTTATAACAATAAGAACATCTTTATCGTTCTCTGGACGCTTGGGTTCCCCCAAATAAATAGCTGTCAAGTCTTGCCAATAAAACACTTTGGTTTTCTCAAAAGACAAGCCCCCTAACAACCACTGTACTTGCCCTCCTTGTTGCGAGAATTTCCACTCCACTCTACCCAATAAATAGATAAAAGTATTTCTCAAGTTGAGCAAAGCCACCCCAAAAAAGGCAATACCAAGAACAATACTAAAAATATCGGCAAACCAATTATTACTACCCGTCATAAAACAAGCCATACCCAAGGTACTAAAAAGTGGAAGGAGCAATACATTGGGCACAAAACGCCAACTAAAACAAGAAGCGGTAAGAAAAAGCAAACCATTGGCTTCGTAGCTGTATTGTATATTCTTAGGCGATTGCTCCAACTGTTCTAAAAGTGTCATCATTCTATTGTTATAAGCTGCTATCTTCTATCAAATGTTGAGATAAATCTATCCATTCTAATGGTTCATGATCTTTGAGAAAATAATCCATATCCAATTCATCTACTTGAGGATTTTTGTTGTAATGCTCGTATTGTATAAATGCCCAATGCTCAATATAACGGACTTGTTCCTCTGTATAATAACCATTAAATGATTTAAAATAATATTCCATCCACTTGCGTAACTCTTGCAATTGCTGCCAACTGACATGCTGCTGAAGCCGTTCATTGGCTACTTCATCTCCTGTAATGCTGATTTCTTTAGCCGCAGGCACTTCTGTCGTAAAACCCTGCATTTTGCGCCAAGGCACTTGTTCCCGTTCCCCCCATGCTTTTTGCTGGTTGTACAATTGCTGTTGTATTTCTTTGGGTGTAATGGTAATTTTTGCCTTTCCAGTCAACATTAATTGTGCGCGTTGCGAATAATACGCCCCCATAAATATGCAAAAAGCACTAACCACTATCTTTACCAGAATCCAAAAAGGAGCCGTCGTATTAAACAAAGAAATAACCAACCAGGCAGCCACGACCATAAAAACAAGAGTTGC
>JBGCDW010000037.1:0-19966 GCA_045105775.1 Aureispira sp. | reverse complement strand
TTATTGTACAACCATTGATAAGAAGGCACGAGTATAAGTAATCGGCCTTGGGGTTTTAGCAATAATTGGGCATTTTGCAAAGCTTGTGCATCGTCGTGAATGTGCTCCAAGACATTGAGCGAAAAGATGGTGTCAAATTGCCCCAACAAATGGGCATAACGAGTCTCAAAATCGGGGGCAATCCAATCTAAGTGGGTAATGCCGTCGCAATTGGGCAAGTGTGCAAAACGCTTTTCTAGGACTTGGCAATAATGGGGGCGTACATCAGAGAGGTGTAATTGTTGCCCTGCATCCAAAAAGTAAGTAGAAATATTGCCTACGCCACTTCCAATTTCAAGAATTTTTCCTTTGCAAAAAGGCTGAATTCGCTGATAAGTCCATTGATTGAAGGCATCGGCTTTGCTAATCACATCCAATGTTTCTGCCCCAATTACATCGATTTCCTTGAATTCTAATTCTTTCATGGCTTATTTCTAACCTAAAAAAAGAGACTGTCTTTTTTAGACAGCCTCCACTAATTTTTCTTATTTCTTTTTCTTGATGCTATCTTGAGCGGTTCCAAATACACGATCCCAAAATACATTGCTCAATCCAAAACCTTTGTCATGATCTACATAGTGGTGATCTAAGTGGTTTTTCTGAATTTCTCTGAACCATTTGTTTTTAAATTTGGCATAATGTGTAGCGTAGTGCATCATATCATAAGTCACATAACCGATTACAAAAGAAGCAAAAAAGGCATGTAAGACAGGAGTTGTTCCTCCGCCTAGATATATAATAAAGAAATAGCACAACCAGTACACCATAAACGCTAAGGTTATGCTGGCTCCTGTAGGAATAACCAAACGCATAGAATCATTGGGATAGTCGTGATGACAACCATGAATCATAAAGTGTAGGCGACGTCCCCAGTTGCTGTCTATTTGCAAATGAAACAAATAGCGATGTAGGAAATACTCAAACAAAGTCCAAATGATAATTCCTGAAGCAAAAACGCCAGCAAAACTCCACATTCCTATGCCTTGACTAAACGAAGAATAGAGGAAATAGAGAATAATTGGAATAAAAATAAGTGGTACAGAAATGGGATGTGCTCTAGAAAAGTAATCTAACACATCGTTTTCAAACATTCTTGGCGATTCATCTTTTGCGGATACAAATTGATCGTTTCCTTTCATGTTTCTATTTTTTGTGGCACACCTGCTGTGTGCGTTATGAATAAAATTAACCCAATACAGGGATTGTGGTCTAATGAATACGTAGCAATTTTAATGGTAAACGCTACTGTCCATAAGATGCAACTAGCATCTGTTTTCCCCTAGTATGCAGGTTCTATTTTTGATAATTATCGTACAGTTATGTTTAGACTTCTTCAAGCTACTATTGAGCCAACCCATCCGAAATCTGCTGCAAAGATAGTGATTTTTTGTTCAATTATTGGACAGCAGGCAAAAAAAACGGGCTGTTCCTTTTAGAGAACAGCCCTATATTCATTTAGTTATCGTGCTCATTGTTAAGCTTCTGTAAGATTTTCGTCAGATTCTGGAGTTTCCTCTACTACAGGAGCATCAAAAATATTGCGATCTCCAGTAGTGTCTACGACTACAGGGGTTGCAATAAAGATAGAAGAATAAGTACCAACCAAAATACCAATCAATAAGGCAAAGGCAAAACCACTAATTCCTGATCCTCCAAATAGGAACAAAATCAAGACTACTAATAAAGTAGTCAAAGACGTAATACAAGTACGGCTGATGGTATTGTTCACGGCTATGTTCACAATTTCCTTAAAGCCAGCTTTGTCCTGCATATCGCGTCCTACCTCTCTAATTCTATCAAATACAACCACGGTATCATTAATAGAATAACCTATTACTGTAAGAATAGCAGCAATAAACGCTTGGTTGATCTCTAAAGAGAAGGGTAAAATTCCTTGGAAAATAGAGAAGATAGATAATACAAACAAGACATCATGTACCAAGGCCGCTAATGCACCAGCACTGTATTGCCATCTATTAAATCGGAACAAGATGTACAAGAAAATAAACAAGAGCGACAAACCTGCTGCCCATCCTGCTGAATTTCTAATATCATCGGCAATCGTAGGCCCTACTTTAGAAGAAGCACTCAAGTAAAAGGCACCTTCACTTCCACCCTCGACAGGCTCTCCTGCTGCAAAATCTTCATAAACCATAGCTTTGCCAGTATACTGCTTGGCCGCTTCAAATACTTTTTGTAGTACAATAGAATCGGCATTAATAGCAGTAGCATCCAACTCTGCACTTCCTTGCAAGAAAGAAGTCGTCACCTTAGCTTGTGTTGATTTGCTAAACTCTCTCACTACTACTTTATCTACATTGGCCTCATCCAATCCTAAAGAAGTAAAAGAAGTCAACAATTCACCTTTGAATTTAGTAACATCTACATCTTCGGCAAACTGTACGGTATAAGAACGTCCCCCCTTAAGGTCAACGCCTAATTCAAATCCTCTAGTAGCCATAGAAATAACACCTGCTACCAAAATCACTCCCGAAATAGCATAGGCCATTTTGCGCTTGCTTACAAAATCAATACCAGGGTTAGCCAAGATGTTTTTAGACCAGCCCGCCCAAACGGTTACTTCTTTGTTGCGCTCCATCCAAGAGTCAAACAACATACGACCAATGAGTACCGCAGAGAATACCGAACAAACGACACCTATTCCCAATACTGTAGCAAAACCCTTGATTGGCCCTAAACCAAATCGGTACAAGATGAAAGCTACAATCAAGGTAGTGATGTTGGCATCCAAAATAGCCGAATACGAGTGGCTAAATCCTTTGGTAATGGCTTCTTTCCACACCAAACCACCACGCAACTCCTCACGAATACGCTCAAAGATAATAACGTTGGCATCTACTGCCATACCAATGGTTAGTACGATACCTGCAATACCTGGCAACGTCAATACTGTACCAAATGAAGCCAAAGAACCAAAAATAAAGAAGATGTTGAGGAACAAAGCAATAACTGCAATAACCCCTGCCATAGCATAGTATCCCAACATGTATAACAAGACCAATAGGAATCCTACAAAAAGCGACCATAAACCAGCCGATACCGTTTCGGCACCCAAACTTGGTCCAACTACCGCCTCTTCAATAATTTCGATTTTGCTCGGCAATTTACCTACGCTCAAGATATTGGCCAAATCCGCCGCTTCTGTTACCGTTTCAAAGCCACCAGAAATAGAAGTATTTCCATTTGGAATAGGCTCATTTACACGAGGAGCAGAATAGACTTGATCATCTAATACAACCGCTACTTGGCGATCTACATTATCTGTCGTCATTTTTTTCCAAGCACGCGCACCTTCTTGATCCATGCTCAAAGAAACCGCATACCCTGGCCCTGATTGATTGGGTTGCTCAAAGGCTTTGATTACACGCTCTCCATTCAAGGCAGAATTTTTTCTATTCTTAGTATTCAAGGCATACAAACCTACAAAACGCTTGCTAGGTTCTCCTGTTAGGGTAGCATCTGTCCTAAATGGTTTGGCATCCCATACAAAACGTACACTTCTAGATTTAGCACCCAATGCCTTTCTAGCAGCTTCGCTGTTCAATAACTTCATTACCGCATCTTTGTTGGTTACTTCTGCATAACCAATAACCCCTGTACGTTCAGCATTAGAACGTGCAAAGTTCGGTTGCAATACCTCAAACAAAGGCCCTGCATCTGTAGAATCTTCGTCTAAGCCACCTTCAGATTCCAAGCCAGCCAAGGTTGAATCGCCCAACACGTCCAATTCGTTGCTGTCTGGTTCTTCTCCTAAAGGATCTAAATCCGTATCATCCCCTAATGTACCCAAATCGGTATCATCTTCTGTAGTGTCCTCTGTGGTGGCAGGTTCATTAGCTGCTTGCTCCAAACGACGCTCTTCCTTTAAGGATTCATTCAAAGCAATCAAGTCGTTCTGAATGTCAACATTTTCATACAATTCCCAAAACTCCAAGTTGGCAGTAGCTTGCAAATAACTACGTGCACGTTTAGGGTTGCGTACGCCTGGCAATTCTACCGTAATTCGGTCTGTACTTTCATCCAAAGAAACAACAGGCTGTGCTACTCCAAAACGGTCAATACGCTCTTTGAGTAGTTTGTAGGTGCTCTTTACGGTTTCTCCTGAAATATCACGGATCGCTTGCAAGACCTCTTCGTTGCTAGACTCAATGTTAATTTCGTCTCTCAATTTGTCATTAGTTGCAAATACACGTGCCAATGGACGCTCTCCAATAGCATTGTAAGCCTCTCCAAATAGTGTTACATAATCTGTTTGAGCAGCTTGCTGTGCTACTTTTGCTTGATCCAATGCCTCCAAAAATTTGGGATCTTGGCTGTCATCTGACAAAGCAATAATCAGGTCTTTGAGGTCTACTTGTAGTACCACACTCATTCCCCCTTGAAGATCCAATCCCCAAGCCAGTTGTTGTTTCTTGAGTTCTTGGTAATTGTAATCTTTGATTCCGATGCTAAATACAGTTTCTGTAGCTACAGAATCCAAATAAGCATTTCTAAGTGAATCTTTGCGTTCTTCCTTAACGGAAGACTCTTCCATCCCTATGATGCCTTCTATGGCATAAGCGTCAGCATTAGTTTCTACGCTTTTGGTGGGAAACCAAAGGACAAATTGATACGCAACTACCAATAAGGCAACTGCTGTAAAGAATTTGATCAGTGCTTTTCCTTGCATTGTTTGTTTTTGTTTATAAAAATAAATAATAACCTATGGTGTAAGAATTTGCCTAATTTTCAGTGCATTACACACATCAAATTACAAGCATTCCTATTTATATACACGATACTTTTGACAACCAGCAGAGTAGTTGTTTTGTAGTAAAGCGCGAATATAGATTTTTTATTAGAATTTCTGGATAGGAGTCGATGATAATATACGTATCCAGAAAGAATTGGCGATCAGGCGCGAAATGCCCTGCCAAGACTGTAGTATTGGTTAAGCAGCCAATTGAGGGGGGCCTTTGTTCCCATAACTATATGGATGACCACTACTAGTAATGGGGGGGCTATAGATACCATAAACGACGGCTGCCCAAGATAAATGAACGTGTGTTGTCCACTGATAGTTGGGGGCTAACCAATCCGCCCAAACCGATGATTTAGAGCTATCTTTGGGTGTTTTGGGAGATGCAGTACGTACTTCTGGTCCTTTTTCTGGAGCCGTGGGTACCGATAATTCTAAAATAGCACTTCCCTCTTCTTGTTCGATATCGCTTTGCTGAACCACGGCCATTTCCTCTAGTTGAGGCATAGCAAAGTAGCCCCATGATTGGGAAGCCAGCAGAGCCAAGGCCAAGAACATAGCGTGAATTGCAGCAGTTGTTTGGTGCATAAAGAAGAAGTATCTATTTAATTTACAGTGTTTTACTCCTGTTGAAGTGGCACAAAGGTAATTAAGTTCTTGAATATTCTCCAAGAACAGCCCTATTAATTATGAGGTATCAAATTATTTTAAGCAATAATATTAACCTCTGGTTCTAATAAAATACCAAAATGCTCTTGAACCGAAGCTTGTATTTGTTGTGCCAATGCCCACAAGACGGCTCCTGTAGCTTGTCCGTGATTCACCAATACTAGTGCTTGATGTTCATGCACTCCTGCATCACCTTGGCGGTGTCCTTTCCAACCCAATTGGTCGATGAGCCAACCTGCCGCTATTTTTACTTTATCTGCTCCTGCTGGGTATTGCGGCATGGTTGGATATTGCTCTTTTAATAAGGTAGCTTTTGCCAAAGGGAGAATAGGGTTCTTAAAGAAAGAACCTGCATTGCCAATCTCTTGGGGGTTGGGTAATTTTTGTTGGCGAATTTGAATGACGGCTTGGCTAATAGATTGGGGCGATGGAGGGGTATTATTTTTTTCTAGTTGTTGCTGTATCGCTCCATATGAAAAATTCAAAGCAGCCTGTTTGTCCAAACAAAACGTCACTTGTGTAATAAAAAATTGGCCTTTGTATTGGCGTTTGAATACGCTATCTCTGTAGCCAAAGGCACATTGTTTCTTAGAAAAACGACACAATTCGCCTGTTGACAAGTGCACCGCCTCCAATTCATAAAAAACATCCTTCAATTCGACTCCATACGCTCCAATATTCTGAATAGGAGCAGCTCCTACCGACCCAGGAATCAAGGATAAGTTTTCTAAGCCTGCATAATGGTGCGCCAAACACCAACTCACCAAATCATGCCATACCTCGCCACCCCCTGCCTGAATATAGACCGCCTCTTCATTTTCCTCCACCACTTGTATGCCCTTGATTTGGTTGTGTACCACCAAGCCCTCAAAATCTTGTGTAAACAGCATATTGCTCCCTCCACCTAAAATAAGAGATTTGGGAGGCAAGGGCAATAAAGCCTGCAATTCCTCCACTGTTTGAATGACAACATAATCCTGTGCATACACGGGCATTCCAAAAGTGTGTAAGGCTTGTAAAGCATAATTTGGGCTAGACATAAGCAATTTGCTAGTTTGGACTATTTCTGTAATACATCAATACACCTCCACAAATGGTTAGCACCACCATACAAAGACTGGAAATTCTAAAAGAGCGTTTCATACTATTGATGTGTGCCAAGATTAAATCTTTTTCTTGTGGATAACGGGGGAGTATTTCTGCCTCTAATAAACTGCGATTAAACACATGTTGACGACCAAACCGAACGCCTTTATCGGCCAGTTTTTGGAACGTTCTAAAGGTTTTGATTCTAAAAAAAACATTGGTGAGCAGGAGCAACCCAAAGGCAACAATGGTAATGGTAATCAGTGTATTCTGCATAAGAACCTCTATAATTAGACTACTTGGAGTAAATAAGGAGCACAAAGATAGGTAATTTGGATTAATTGAGGGTAAGACCTTGGTTTAAGGTTGTTAACCCACTGCTCAAAAATAGGACAACTCGCTTTTTTTCTGCTGTATGGTGTTTTTTTGTGTAGGGGCAGCCCTCTACCCTCTCGGGCGAATCCACCCCTATTTTATACCCTGCCTAGCCTTAAAAGTAGCTTGTGGCACAACTAATCTCACTCTACTAAAAGGCTATTCACCAACTCCTCAAAAACATGACAAACAGCTTTACGACTTCTGCATACTGTTTTATTATGAGAATAACCTTTAGTGTATACAGAGATTCTATATTCTATACCATCAATAACAAGGACTCTTTTCATACTAGTAACATATCTTTTGTAGTTTTTTCGGTGAGTAGTTTTAAAAATATCTACATAACCATATCCTTTAGAAGTATATTGCAACGAAGAGATTTTGTAATCAATAAGCTGTACTTCTGATAAACGAGGAAAAGCGAATCTTTCTTTTAGATTTGCATAGATTAAACTATCTCTTTTTGAGATAGGAGTATGATAGATAGAATAGAAAATAGGTGAAATACGAGAACATAGTAGTATGTGACACTTGTTGCTATTTAATTTTGTTCTTCTGAAATAGTAATGAGTATACTTTTCCGACTTATTTATACGAATCATATCAGAAATAGTATCTTCTTTTATAACATAGTGCATAGGCTTATTAATGACAATTAAAGACCCTCCTTCCTTCTTCAGGGAAAAACTAGTCTGACTCAAAGCAATCTTACTGATTAAAAATAATAGTGCTATTGTTTTCATTTTTTAATTTTATTTATCCTAATAGCTTCAAAAAATGTTTTCATAGTTTGAAAAGACACTTTTTGCCTCCCTTTAATAACTTGATCTTCTTTATCCAAAAAACCTTTACCTATGTCACTGTTCATTATCTCGTTCTTGATTTTGGTAATTTGATCTAAAAAACTTTCTCCTGCTCTTGATTTCAAGTTTGACCATTTTCCTTCTGTTAATTCTATTTCGTTTCGATTAATCAATCGATTCCATTTACTTTTGAGCTTAAGAAGAGATGGGTTTTCAGAATATTCTTCTAAACTTAAAAGTATATCATCAAATGATTTTTTTGTTTTATTGGAAAATGTGCTACAATTGGAGGCTTTTAATTCATCTTGTATTTCTTCAATACATTCGTATAATAGATTAATATTTTTTGCTAAAATAGGTATATGAATTTTTATATTTTCAGCTTCATTATCTCCATGAGGATCCAACAATTCCACTTCACTCTCACTACATCCCCCAACCACATAAGCATGATTAAACTTCATATACACCCCTGCACTAATCTCCATCAAATGATCATGCGTCAAGCCCTCTACCCCTTCCATTGTCTCGGGCGAATCCACTCCTATTTTGTACCCTGCCTTGTGGCTTGCCTGTAGCAAATCCCTCAAATCCTCTTCGGCTATTGTTGCCCCTTTGCCCAACGCTACCCGACTAGAAAAGGCTTTGAAAAGTGATAATTTTTATTCGTCTATGATTTGAATGTTGTTGACTAGATGTTTGAAATCTTTGCAAACAGCTTTCCGACTTCTAACAATGGATTTAGCAGATTTTAAGCTTTCGCTTTTTACAGAGACAAAATAGTGAACCCCATCTATTACTAATATTCTAGTGGCAATATTAGTGTATAAATTTTTATTAATAATTATTTGACCTTCTGATAATAGAGGAAAAAGTAGTAGTACTATTAAAATAAGTATTGGAGCAAATTGATGTCAAATAGTATCTTAATCATCTTTTATTCTAATCGTCTTCATTAAACATTCAAATGCACATTTGACTGCTCTTTTACTTTGCTCGCAACGTTTGCTATAATCTTCATGACTTATTACAATAAATTCATAAAATATACCCTCTATCATAAATACACGCGACCATTGAGCATCAAACAGTCTTTCTTGGTATTGAGAACTATAATAACGACTCAAATATTCTAAATCACAGTATATATATTTATTACTAACAAACATAATAGATGATACTTCAAATAATTTAAGGTGTGTCGGCCCTCTATTATAACGATGGAGTAAGGCATCTTGAACAATACTATCTTGAACGGCTAATGCTTTTCCCTTTAGTTTATCAGTAAGTGTATAGGATACTTTTGATATTGTAGGATATACATGTATGCTATTTTTTTTATTTTTTATAATAATTTTATAATAATTAAATACTTCTTCTTTCTCAGGTAGACTAGCATCCCACCAACTTAAACTATGAGCATACTGTGAGGTATCTATTTCCATAGTTATGGATTCCTCACAAGAGTCCACAGTAATTATTTTACTTTTGGTATGAATCGTAAATGTGCATTGGGCACCACTATAAAATGGAATCATCATTAATATTAAACTAACTACTTTCATTTGATTTGATGAATTCTAATGGCTTGAAAATTTTCAGTCAATAAATTATAAGCTATACTTTGTTTACTTGGTACAGGTGTTTCAGTCAATGTAAAACCTTTACCTAGATCTTCTTCTAATAAAACAGTTTCATTCTTTAGCAATTCTTCTAACACATTTTTCCCTACTTTGCTCCGCAAACCAGTCATTGCTCCATCCTGTTCTATTAGTTCTTTCCTATTGTTTATATAATTCCATTTTTTTGATAGTAAATGCAGAACAGTTTTACCTTGTTTATATACTTCTAAGTTAGCAAAAACCTTATCCAAAGCTTGTTTAGTTTTTACTGAAAAACTACTGTAATTGCTCTCCTCCATTTCTAGCTTCAGTGATTTGAGTAAATCACGTAATTCTTTCATATTATCATTTAAAAGTGGGCTATATGTTTGCTGATCCTTCATGATATTATCCCCATGAGGATCTAATAGTTGAATCTTACTCTCATTACACCCCCCAACCACATAAGCATGATTAAATTTCATGTAGACATCATTCTCTAGCTCCATCAAATGATCGTGCGTCAAGCCCTCTACCCCTTCCATCGTCTCGGGCGAATCCACCCCTATTTTATACCCTGCCTTGTGGCTTGCCTGTAGCAAATCCCTCAAATCCTCTTCGGCTATTGTTGCTTTTGGTGTCTAAATTTTTTGTTCCCAAGCTTGGTTTCAGGTTACTCTATAATAAGGTTATGGACCAGTTCCTCAAATACAGAACAAATGGCTTTTTTACTGCGGCAGGGTGTTTTGTTGTGGGGATGGCCTCGCGTGTAGACTGATACTTCATGCTCAATACCATCAATGACAAAAATTCTACTCATACTAGAAGTGTATAATTTATTACTTCTCTTACGTACAACTTCATAAACATCAACGTAATAATACCCATCTAAGTGCTTCTTCATAAATGATATTTCATGATTAATCACTTTGCTCTTGATCCAAAGATGTGGAGAGTTATTTTTTTTTATATTTTCATAGAACATCTCTTTTATTTTTTCACTATTGATGTTTTTCAAAGAATCAAAAATCGGTGACAATCTAGAGTGAATTAAAATATTACATTTTTCATTATTTATTCTAGTTCTTCTAAAATGATAGTGAACATATTTTTTATTAAGACGCAATGAAGAAGATATTGTATCTTCTCTGATAGTATAATCCTCAGGAAACGCTATCATAACTATGGAGTTTCCCTCTTTTTTTAAAGAAAAGTTTATCTGGGCATAGACTAGATTATTCAACAATAGAAGTACAATTATTTTTTTCATTTTTTTACTTTATTTATTCGGATAGATGAAAAACATTTACCTAGGAGGGAAAAAGTAATATTCTGTATTCCTCCGATCTTTTCTTTCTCTCTTGTCCAAAATCCTTTACCTATATCTGATTGTTTCAAATTAGTACTAATTTTATTTAATTGTTCCAAAAAACTCGTTCCTGCTCTATAATTCAACCCTATCAACTTATTATTTTTTTCCTTTAATTCTTTTCTTTGAATTAGTCTTTTCCACTTATTTTCTAACTTTTCTATAGGTGTATTAGGGGCATAAGAAGCTAATTGTAAAAAGCTATCTGTAATTTTATTTTTAATATCCATAGAAAAAGCATCATAGTTAGAGTTTACCAGCTCTTCTTCTAAAAAATTTAGTTGTGAATACAGATTTTCAATTTTTTGAGACAATATTTTACTGTAAAAAAGTTTATCTTTTCCATTTGAATCTCCATGAGGATCTAGTAATACAACTTTCTGTTTCTCTACTCCCCCAACCACATAAGCATGATTAAACTTCATATACACCCCTGCACTAATCTCCATCAAATGATCGTGCGTCAAGCCCTCTACCCCTTCCATCGTATCGGGCGAATCCACCCCTATTTTATACCCTGCCTTGTGGCTTGCCTGTAGCAAATCCCTCAAATCCTCTTCGGCTATTGTTGCCCCTTTGCCCAACGCTACCCGACTAGAAAAGGCTCTTGAGGTAGCTGCCTCGCTGATATCCCCCGCTTCATCCAAATAAATATCCTCCTCCTCCACTACCCGATTGCCCACCAACGCCTCTAGTGCTAGGCTTGTTTGAGAACCCTCAATTGCTGTATAATCGCCACCATAATCACTCGGCTCTTGCGGCAGTTTTTTGTCATAATTGCCTGCACGCGCCAATTCCAACTGCTCTTTGAGTGGCGGTATATTGGTTTTATATTTGGCATACGCCTTCTCTATAATTGCCACCCACAACTCTTTTTTAGTACTGGCAGCCATATCTTGGGTATAGCCATCTTCATACTCCAAAAATAAGGTCTTTTTATCAACTTCTACTTCTATGGGCAAATCATTGCTGTATAAGCGTACAACATATACCTCCCCCTGTTCTTCGATCATTTCCTCTATCAAGTGCTTGGTGTCTTCCTCTGCCAACAACATCAAGGCGGCCATCAAATAGCAATCGCCTACACCACCCTGCGTCACATCTTCTGGACGAATGCCATCGGCATACAAGGGCACTTTGGGCGATTTGAAAATTACATCTGCGCTTTGTTTATCTCCAAATTTAGCTTGTTCTTGCTTTGTCACCTGATTTTCGCCAGCTCTGTATTCTAGCTTTCCATCTCCGCCTGTTGCGGCCAAGGGCACTTTCTTTTGTGCTACAAACTCGTTGAAATGCTTCAAGTTACGCACCATTCCTTTTTCAAACGCCTGATTGGCTTTCACCTGTGCTGTTTTCCAGTTTATATAAATGGGTTCTTTCAAGCAAGACGGGTTGTTTTGTTCATACGTTCGTAGTATTTCATTAAAATGCTCTTTCGTCTTGATGTAGGCAGCTTTGGAGACGGTTGGAACTTGCTCTAATTCGGCTATTTTCTTTTTCCAATCTACCAAACTCAAGGGCAATACCTGTATGGCATGTATATCCCCTTCCAACAATTCAAACTGCTTATTGATATTGGCTTTACTACTTTCCAATTGGGCTGTTGCTTCCTTCACTACTGTTGGAATACTCTTGTCTTGTAACGCTAAGTGTACCATTTGACATTGCTCCTCCAGTTCTAAGATTTGTTTTCCCAATAACACTTTAAAAGATGCTTGTGCTTGTATTTGTGCTTGATAAGCCGTTCCTAACAGCTCTTTTTTATCTGTTCCTTCATAATTTTGCTCCAATTGCTGATAAGGCAAAGCAGAACGATCAAACTGGTAAGCGACTGTCTTTAACAAGGTCTGTTGGGCTGTTATTTCATTCTCTTGACGCTGAATATCTTCCTTGGATAAGTCCTCCAAACTGCTTTGGTCCAAAGGAGTAAGGACTTTATGATTCAATGCCTCTTGTAGTGCAGTAGTAGCTGTGTAAAACTTACCTGAACTATGTTCTTTGAGCGGCAAATCGGGCCAATAGGTTTGTAAAGCTGCTGCTTGGGTCGCATCAAACCAACTATGCTTCCCACTTTTCTCTAAATAAAGTTGGCTGGCTTCCAACTCTTCGGGAGTTCCTAAGTTAATCTGCTCATTGGGTTGATAAAAAACTTGCACTCTAGGGGCCTCCATATAATTAATTTGGATAAAATCATCCTTTTTATAGGCGGGTATTTGACTGGCAAAATCTAAGGGCATTACCAATTTGTATACGCCTTCTTCTTACGCTTGCAACAACGGCCCAATGGCTTGTTCTACTACCTGTACTTCTTCACTTGCTTCATCATCCGTACCCTTGCTATAATAGCTCAAGGTAATGGTTTCGTTGCTTAGTTGTTGAACCCCAGCCCCTTGGAATAGAATTTCCAATTTTCCTTTGGGCAAAGCCATTGTACAGGTATTTTGGCTGCTCATGCTCGGACTCAAAATATACGTTTGTAAAGAATCTAACGCGTCCTTTTCTTGTATAGGTACTTGAGCGGTAAAAAGATCGGATGATACTTGTTGTGCATTGGAACTGGATTCAGAAGGTACGTGCAGGGCAAGGCTTGTCTGTTCTCCAATACTGGAGTCTTGATCGTAATTGGTCATTTAGCTATTTGCTTTTTATTTAAACAATGTGGGGAACAATGGTTAAAAGGTGTGATCAGGCATTCGATATAAAAAATAACTAAACAAAAAAATCTTACCAATAACATATTTTAAAAAAAAAACTATTCACCAACATACTCCAAACAAAAAGCCGTAATATCATCAAAGGATTCTCTACCTGCTTCAAAATCTTTGACCGCTTTGATGACGGTATCAACTGTCGTGGATGCATCTACAAAGGTAACTTTGAGCATTTCCTCTAATTTATCGTAGGAGAACAATTCATTTTGCAGGTTATGTGCTTCTGTTACGCCATCGGTATACGCAAAAATAACATCTCCTCTTTCCAATTGTAAGGAGGTCTCTTTGTAATCAAAATTTTCAACAGCAGCGACAACAGGGCCGTGCAATTCTTTTAGCTTTCGAATAGAGCCATCTTGTTTTCTAACAATGGCAGGATTATGACCAGCATTCGTGTAGTTTAATGTGCCTGTTTTGGTATTCAATATCGCCATAAAAACAGTGACAAACATGTAATTTTGATTGTGCAAGGCCATTTCATAATTGACTTGTGTGATTACATCAGCCGTAGATTTTTGGAGCGGAGTATGAGATTTTATCAAGGTTTTGCACTCCGCCATTACTAGAGCAGCAGGCACCCCTTTTCCAGACACATCTCCCACTACAAAACATAGATGGTCTTCATCCAAAAAAAAGAAATCGTAAAAATCGCCCCCTACAGCTTTGGCAGGAACTAGGGCGGCGTGTATATTGATATCTTTCCTATCTGGAAAAGCAGGAAAATCTAATGGCAGCATACTCAATTGAATATCTCTAGCAATATTCAACTCACTAGCCATTTTTAATCGCAACAATTTACTTGCTTCTAAATCATCTGTTGAGGTTTTTAGCTCTACTGCTTGAACATCAATTTTATCCTGTAATATTGCATTTAAGATTTCAATTTTATCTTGCCGAACTCCTCCAATTAAAGCAAAAAGCCCTAAAAAAAGTGGTGCGGTATCAATAATCAAATGAATGGGGAATTCCAATTGCACCCATATAATATTGATCCATGTAAATGACAAACCAAGACGGATAATATCAATAGATACTGCTATAACAGGAAAACAAACCCCAAATAAAGCCCCTGCTAGCGTATACTTAGCTTTGTTGGTTTTGTACCATTTTACACCGATCTCTCCTCCCATTAAACTTGTATGTTCTTTGTGTTAAAATTTGAAGCTAGGATAAAACTAAATTATCAAGTAGTTATTGTCTTTTTCACTAAAAGAAACACAACATTACTCAGTGGTTAAGATAATAAAAAGAGATTAAAAGTGTATCGAAAAGACTGTTTTAAAATAGGTGAAGCGAAGGCAACCAGTTCTATTGTTTTATCTCTGCATCAATTCGATTTATCAGACTTGGAAGAGCTTGTTCAAACTTATTATACACCGTTCTTATTGCGTCAATAGATACTCTATTCAAAGCCAAATTATCAATCGTATCACTCCACTGATAGAAATTAGCCAAATCAAATAATTCAAAATTGGGCTTGATGCGGTGCATTTGACGCTGAATACGCTGAACATCTCCTGCGTTAAAGGCTTCCTGCATGTTATCAACCAATTTTAGTAATTCGTCTTTGAACAGCAGCAGTAGTTCTCTAGAGATTTTGACATTAGTATAACTGGACAACAAAATGGGTTCTTCTTCTTTTTCCACTGCATTATTATCTAGATGTTGAATGCGTGGCACCCCGCTTTGCTCTTTTTGTGAAGGTAGTTTAATGTATTTGGTCATAATTTCCTGCAAAGCCTCTACTTTGAAAGGTTTAGCAATATAATCATTCATCCCTATTTCAAAGCAGCGCTTTTTTTCGCGCTCCAAAGCATGAGCCGACATAGCCACAATAGGAACTTTGGGATTGATTTTTCGGATAGCAGAAGTAGCTGCCATACCATCCATTTTGGGCATTTGTACATCCATCAAGATCAGATCATATGCGTATCGTTGAACCGTTGCCAATGCCTCTATACCATTTTCTGCTACATGGCACTCACAAGCCAGCAAATTGAGATAAATCAACACGAGTTCTTGATTCACTTTATTATCTTCTACCACCAATACCAAGGGAACATCTGCCTTGGGGGTAGCAATCTTATTTTGTACAGTGGTAGGATGATCAGCTTGTTGTTCAAATGTTTTGAAGGGTAAAGAAAAGAAAAAAGTAGATCCCTGTCCTAGCTTACTAGTAACACCAATCTGCCCGCCCATTACATTGACTAATTTTTTACTAATACTCAAGCCCAATCCTGTACCACCATACGCTCTAGTTGTATAATTTTCGGCCTGCGTAAAACTTTCAAAAATCGTATCCAGCTTATCCTCTGGAATCCCAATACCTGTATCGGTTACCTTAAATAGCAAATAACCACTTTCTAAACTAACCGTTAATACAATCGTTCCCTTTTTGGTAAATTTAATAGCATTCCCCACCAAATTAATCAAGACTTGGGATAAACGGTCAGGCACTCCCAGAATCATTTCAGGAATATTTGGATCAACATGAATGTTAAAGGTCAAGTGCTTCTTTTGTACCGACACTTTGAGAATGCTCAAGCCCTCTTCTATTCGTCTTTTTAGGTTAAAAGGCGTTTCATTAAGCTGAAACGTTCCAGATTCTATTTTGGAGACATCCAAAATATCATTGACAATTACAAGCAAATTTTCGGCAGAACTATAAATGGATTGGGCATACTCATGTTGCAAATTATTCATTTTGGTTTGTAACAAGAGTCTGGAGAACCCCAAAACACCATTCATTGGGGTACGAATTTCATGACTCATATTTGCCAAAAAATCTTCCTTGATTTTTGCATTTTTATCCGCCTCTTTTTTGGCTTCACGTAGTTTCTTTTCTAGATGCTTTCTATTGGTAATATCTATTTGTGTAACAATATATTGAATAGGTGTTCTATTATCATCTAAAAACGGCACTATAGAAGTTTGAGTCCAATAAACCGTTTGTTCTTTGGTATATTCCTGTAATTCGCCTTGCCAAACGTTGCCTTGATGAATTTCATTTTGAATTTCTTTCCAGAGTGCTTCATCAAGTTGTTTGTGGCTCAATGAACCATAATTTTTACCCATCACTTCTTGTTCTTGGAAACCTGAAATTTTGCAAAATTTTCGATTGACCGAAACAATTTCTTCCCGACTATTGAGCACTAAAACCAACGTTGTTTGATTGAGCGCGTATTCTAAATCATAGACCGCTTGATTGGCCACATGCAATTGTTTGGCTTGTTCTTGCTGTTCTGTTACATTTCGAAGCACCCCCACTACACGCAGTAACTTTCGTTGTTTGTCAAACTCAACTTTACAATCCTCTTCTATATACTGAATCAGATGATTTGCCGTTTTTATTCGATAATATTGACGAAAGCCTTTTTGTTGTTCCCATAATCGGATATACGCATCTTGTAATGATTGCGCATCATCAGGATGAACACGTGCTTGTAATGCACTGCGGCTGGGAACAATTTGCTGTTTCTCGTACCCTAAGATATGATACAATTCATCTGACCAGTCCTCTGTCTTAGTAGACCAATCCAATGCCCAATGCCCAAAATGAGTAATCCGTTCAATATCATTAAGGTGATTTCGAACCAACTTTTTAGTATTTTCTAGCTTAGTAAGCTCCATTGCTGAGGAAGAAGCAGGGATATTTGTGATAGAGCCAACCAAAAACAAGGGCTCTCCTGCCACATCTTTAATCACGCTTCGTTGTATCCCATAAAAAACAGCAGTAGAAGTATAAGTGGATCCCAAATGCTTGAGACTCTCCTCAGCAGCTTGACGATCCAAGCGACGAATAACCGTTGCTGTAGTAGCTGGAAAAAGTTCATGGTCTGTTCTTCCTATTGCATCTTCCACCTCTTTTCCCATAAACTCACTCGTATAATTATTCCAAAACAAAATGCGATAATCATCTTGTATATCTTTGATGAAAATTGATTGGGGCAGCCTAGCCAACAGCACTCGCAAGGCTGCTGTATCGTCAGGGCTATAAGAAAACTCTTGCTTTTTTAACTGTTCATTTTCAATAAGTAAGGCCAATTGATTGATTTGTGCTTCCTTAAGCAATGCGCGTAGTGTAGCAGCATCTTCTGAAAGATTGCCCTCATGTTTATAGGTCTGCTCCCATTGGCGAATTGCCTTGGCTCTGTAATCGTTAGAGTGATGTGCCATAAATGTTATCAATTAGAAGTTGGGGCAAAACTAGAATAATAGAAGTACATAATTCTCCATAAATTTCTCCTGAAATGCTTGAAATAAAAACAAACCAAGTTAATAAAACCAATGGATATATGCAGTTTTATTTGAAGGAACATGTATTTTGTGTAGCGTAAATTGATTCAGAATATACCAGTATTGGTGTGGTAGTGGGATGGGTATAAGACTACTCCACAAAGTACTCGCGTGGTGATCTGATACCGTGTATCTAATATAGTCAGCTTCATTAGTATGATTAAATTTCAAACCAATTTATTCTAATCAATGTAAGTTTATTTTGTGATTTCTGTACTAAAATTAGTATTTTTTCCCTTTAAAAAGGAATATAAACCTTATAAAACAAGGTTAACATAGTTTATATCTACCCCTCTAGAACTTTACTTGATTTATGGAACGAAATGCATCCAAATTTAGAATCTTTGTAGTTGAAGATGATCCTATGCAAAATCGATTCATCAAATATGTCATGGAATCTAATCCAGAGCATGAGGTGTACACTTTTGACAATGGAAAAGACTGCTTGGCTCAATTGAGTTTACAACCTGATTTGGTTTCTCTAGATTATTATCTTCCTGATATGGACGGGGCTTCTATCCTCAAAAAAATCAAGGCACATAACCCTCGTACTCAAGTTATTCTACTCTCAGGTCAAAAAGATATTAACACCGCTCTCCAACTCATTAAGCAAGGTGCAGACGATTATGTTACCAAGGGTGCTGATATGCAAGAGCGTTTGACAAATTCGGTTAGATTGCTCAAGCAAAACATTAAACTCAAAGATGAAATTTCTCTACTCAAAGAGCAATTATCTATCAAAAATAATACTGCGATTATAGGACAAAGCGCAGTCATGAAACCCATTCTAAATTTAGTTTCTAGAGCAGCACAAAGCAGTATTGTCGTTTCTATATCGGGCGAAACAGGAACAGGAAAAGAAGTAGTTGCTAAAAACATTCATTATAATTCAGATAGAAAAGAACATAACTTTATAGCCATCAATATGGCGGCAATTCCTAGAGAATTGATAGAAAGCGAACTTTTTGGGCACGAAAAAGGAGCCTTTACAGGAGCATTGGCCACCAAACAAGGTAAGTTTGAGTTGGCTCATAAAGGGACGCTGTTTTTGGATGAAATTGGAGACTTGGACTTGTCCTTGCAAACGAAGCTTCTTCGAGCCATTCAAGAGCAAGAGATTACACGTATTGGTGGCACTGAAATTATCAAATTTGATGCGCGAATTATTACGGCAACCCACAAAGATTTGTTTGCGGAAGTGCAAAAAGGTTCTTTTAGAGAAGATTTATATTATCGTCTCTTAGGTCTATCTATTGAGCTGCCTGCCTTGCGTAATCGTGGAACAGATATATTGGTATTGGCACAACATTTTTTGCGTAATTATGCCCAAAAAAACCATTTAGAAGTCAAAAAACTATCTAGAGCTGCCAAAGATCAGTTGTTGAATTATGATTACCCTGGCAATGTGCGAGAATTGCGCTCTATTATAGAACTAGCGGTAGTCCTTTGTGATACTACTCAAATCAAATTAGAGCACTTACAATTTCGAAATCAAAACAAAAATTTTGACTTGACAGCAGATGAATTAACGATGAGAGATTATTCCAAAAAAATTATTCGACACTTCTTGGGCAAGTATAACAATGATGTCTCCCTAGTGGCGCGCAAACTAAATATTGGTCGTTCTACTATTTACAAAATGCTCAAAGAAGATCAACCTTCTTAAGCTGCATGAATTATACGCATTAAACCTCCTGTTCTTCCTTTTCTCATCGTCATGTATGCTCTAGTAATTGTCTACCTCAGAAACTATACGTCTATCTAGTAGACAAAATAAACTACATTTATATATCTAAAAAATTGAATGCCAACATTTTAAAACAATGGCACATTTTTATCACATAGATAAACAATTGTCAATAATTCAATGAATGTTGATAGTTAAGTTTAATGGAACATTTAGACTTAGGTGCAACTGGCGATCAGATAAACTACCAAATAGAATGGGGATTCTTTTTGAGGTGCTAAATCGTAGGACAGTTTAGTATTATGGTAGAACTTATCTTGTTCAGTTGCACTTTTTCCTATTTATTGTCCTACCCTTATGGGGCAAATATCTTGCTTCTAATATAATTTCCCTATCTGTCTTTTTCTCCTAGTAACAGTCCTCCTAATAAAGAAGTTGTTTAAGAATAGCCTAATGTCGCTAATGAAAGCTAATTTTTTCCTACTCATCGTTAAAAATTGACTCCATAGCGCTGCTATGAACTAAATTTTTGCCTTGATTAGAATCAAATTATCACTCATTATCAACG
>JBGCDW010000036.1:0-4005 GCA_045105775.1 Aureispira sp. | reverse complement strand
TTTAACACAAGCTTTTAGTTTGTCCTCATCGTACTCCAAACCTAATTTTTCCATACTAGATTTATACAATTCTATTTTTTCGGCTAATTTGCTCATTCTGATATGATAATTTTATGTGAACAGTTGTTATTATAAAAAATCCCCCCTTTATCTTTGTTAAGTAGTTAGATTTAAATATCTAGACTTAATTCAGGGTAAAAGGTATATTTTCTGGCGGCAATATAAAGAAGATGTTTAAGAATGACAAATTCTAATTGTCGTGGCTGTATTTTCGTATTATTAATGGCAACAATAAGGCATTAATGGCAAGAATGAGGCATTAATAACCGCCTATTTTAACAGCTTTTTTGCAGTTTGCAACAACTTCAATACCTTTGAGTTGTTGTATTATTTTACTATTCAATCAACCATTATTTTTTTATGAACGCTCCTTTTAAACGTGCTGCTTTGCTTATTTTGGATGGCTGGGGACATGGTACGCGCCCTGAAGCTAGTGCTATTCACTTGGCCAAGACCCCATTTGTAGATCAATTATACCAACAATACCCCCATACAGAATTGGTCACATTTGGAGAAGAGGTAGGATTGCCCGAAGGCCAAATGGGCAACTCTGAAGTAGGGCACCTCAATATTGGGGCAGGTCGCATTGTCAATCAAGAACTAGTGCGTATCAACAAAGCCATTCGCTCAGGAGCGTTGAAAGAAAATCGGGTACTGCTGGCCGCACTCGAAAAAGCAAAAACTACCAACAAAGCCCTACACTTCATGGGCTTGCTCTCTGATGGTGGCGTACACGCACACATGAACCATCTCAAGGCTTTGTGTCAAATTGCCTTAGATTATGGCTTGACCAATATTCATATTCATGCTTTTTTGGACGGTCGTGATACAGGGCCCAACTCTGGTTTAGAGTATCTGGAAGATTTACTAGCATTTATTGAGTATACACCTATTCAGTTGTCTTCTATGATTGGGCGTTATTATGCCATGGATAGAGATCAACGTTGGGAGCGTATTCGTCTGGCTTATGATCTATTAATACACAACCAAGGAACGGCTACGACTGACCCTATAGCTGCACTCAAAGAGGCTTATGCCAATGGAACAACGGATGAATTTTTGCCTGCTATTAGTTGTAATGAGGTAGCCATTCAAGAAGAGGATGTGGTGCTTTGTTATAATTATAGAACCGATCGCTGCCGCCAAATTACCAGTGCGTTCACCCAGTCCAATAGCCTGGCACTACGCGAAGGGCTTATTCCTGTGCCCTTGCATTATCTCACCATGACGCGTTATGATGAGGGTTTTGACGGGCTGCATGTTTTGTTTGAGAAGGAAAATCTAAAAGATACCTTGGGCGAGGTATTGACCAAAGCTAATAAAAGCCAATGGCGGTTGGCAGAAACCGAAAAATATCCGCACGTTACCTTCTTTTTTTCGGGAGGTCGAGAGGCGGCATTTGAGGGCGAGCAACGTTTTATTGAGCCTTCGCCCAAGGTGGCCACCTATGATTTGCAACCCGAAATGAGTGCCGTGCCCCTTACCAATCAGTTGTTAGAAAATCTGGAAAAAGAATTGGTGGACTTTTTTGTGCTCAATTATGCCAATACGGATATGGTGGGGCATACGGGTGTGATGGAGGCGGCTGTAAAAGCTGCCGAAACCGTAGACCAATGCCTAGCCCGGTTACTCCCTGTATTATTAGAAAAAGAATATGCGGTCATTATTATTGCCGATCATGGCAATTCGGATTGTATGGTCAATGAAGATGGCAGCCCCCATACTGCACACACTACCAATATGGTGCCTTGCTTTTTGGTGAGCAATTCGCCCAATGCTTATTCGCTCCAAGCAGGGAAATTAGGTGATATTGCCCCAACGCTTTTGGAATTATTGGGCTTGGAGCAACCTGCGGCTATGGATGGGCGTTCCTTATTAAAAGACCAATAATATTTAGAATCATTCATCAATGAACTACTAAGTACTGTAAAGGTACTTAGTAGTTCACTGTGTTGTTTTACAACAGCTCTGCATGAATCGTCACCTGAACATCCAAACCAATCATCATCTTACTGATGGCTGTGCCCAAACCATACTCCTTGCGTAATAGGTCTAGCTTGCCCACTAGTATTTGGCGATCCTCTTTTTGCTCGATGGTAAATGGTATGACGACCTCGGTTTCTATATCTCTGATGGTTAATAGAGCCGTGGCTTCGTAGCCCTTGTCGGTCTTTTTGATTTCCTTAGAAACCATTTTGATAACCTCATATTGCTCTACGCCAAAAAAATCATCTTTGTGCAAATGATTGTCGCGTCCTTTGCTCCCTGTATGAACCGTATTGGGAGCGACGGTAGCTTCAAATGTGGCCTTGGCCAAGTCATTGGGGTCAATTTGTACTTGTCCCTTCATGTTTTTCATGGTTCCTTCTACGACTTTGCCCATGTTCTTTACCTCAAATTGGATGTAAGAGTTTTTGGTGTCAATGGTTTGTGCTTGGAGGGTTAAAATGGAAAACAGGCTACACAAGACTAAAAAAATACGTTTCTGCATGTTACTTTTTATTTATTTTTCATTGGATGAATAGAGTTACTAAACTATAGTAACGCCATATTAGTTAACTTCTTGGAAGCTTTGTTTATTATACAGCATTGTTATAAGAATTTGTTAAACTCATGCCGAACTCCAATCAGATACTGTTATCAGTGGTTCTTACCTTTTTATTATCAGACGCAGTATTGGCAATGCACTAAAATAATGTCTAATTTTTCAGCCCTATTCTTCTAGGACTATTTCTTAAAACTGCCCTGCAATTCCCTTCAAATTTTGTACTTTTGAGGTTCATTAAGACCAAAAGTTAAATGCCTTATGAAAGCAGCTTTGTGGGCGATTGGCCCAACCTCTTTTTCTTACCTCAAAGAAGGAACGGCTATTTATGAAAGTCGTCTCAAACACTACCTGCCCTTTGAATATCACATTCTACCTGATATTAAGAATGCTAAAAATCGCTCGGAGGAGCAAATCAAACAAAAGGAAGGAGAAATATTGCTCAAAAAGCTAGAAAAGGGCGATTACTTGATTTTGTTGGATGAGGGTGGCCGACAATATGACTCGGTACAGTGGGCAAAAAAGCTGGATCAAATGCTGCAACAATCCTACAAACGCCTTGTTTTTGTTATTGGAGGTGCCTATGGTTTTTCGCCCGATGTATACGCTCGCGCCAATGCCAAATGGTCCCTATCCAACATGACGTTTTCGCATCAGATGGTTCGCTTATTTGTCTTAGAACAATTGTATCGGGCCATGACTATTCTACGTAATCAGCCTTACCATCATCAATAAATAATTGCCTTATGTTTGAGTTTTTCAAAGCCCTGCATATCATTGGGTTTGTAAGTTGGTTTGCCGCCCTATTCTATTTGCCACGCCTGTTTATTTATCATACCGAAGCCTTGGATGAACAGGAACCTAAACGCTCGATTTTGTTGCAGCAGTTTATTATCATGGAAAACCGCTTGTACAAAATCATTATGACACCTGCATTGGTCATTACCTTTGTTGGGGGCTTGAGTATGCTGCATTTGAACGGCCTTACTTGGTTGCAGTACAATCCTTGGATGCACTGGAAATTGGGTTTATTGGTGGCCTTGGTGAGCTATCATTTTTATAGCAAACGTATTATGAATCGTCTAGCTGCGGGCACCAAGGTTATGACTTCTGCCCAATTTAGGTTGTACAATGAGGTAACGACCTTGTTTTTGGTAGCCATTGTTTTGTTGGCCGTGTATAAGAATAGTTTGCAGTTTTGGTATGCCTTGGGTGGCTTGATCGGGTTGGGTATTGCCCTTGGAATGGGGGTTCGTTTTTATAAAAAAATAAGAGAAAGCGCTGGTGGATAATTTCTATTTCATTTATACCTCTTTTTTCTTGCTGTTTTGTCTTCAGCAAATGTATCATTGGGCACAACTTATTCAATGGCGCAAACATGTTTTGTATGCTACACCTAC